>CAYNOM010000615.1:0-4415 GCA_964398415.1 uncultured Polyangiales bacterium
GGGCGAAATCGGGAGTGCGCTTCGGGCGCGTAGGTGACGCTTGCGCGGATTGGTGACGTCTCGACAAACACCGCCTCAGCTCGCCGGCATCACGTACACCGCGATGTCACCTTCCTGCTCCTGTTCAGTATGCGAAAAGCGTAGGCCGAGCTTGTGAGCGACACGCACAGACGCCGCGTTCTCCACATGGATCAGCGCCACCACGCGCGCCTCGCCCAAGCGCGTCCGAGCGAACTCGAGGCAGGCACGTGCTGCTTCAGTCGCGTATCCCTGGTTCCAATGGCTCGGGAGCAGGCGATAGCCGATGTCGTATTCACCGCGTTCGCTCAGCCACTTGAGGCCGCACCAGCCCAGCGCGAGCCCGTCTGCTTTTCGTTCGACCGCCCATCGCCCGACGCCGTGGCTTCGGTACTGCGGAAAGACATGCGTTCGAAGTACGTCCACGGCTGCCGCCCGATCGCGAAGCGGGCCGTCGCCCGTGAAGCGCTGGACGGCGGGGTGCTCGTTGAGCGCCACCAGCAGCGGGGCGTCGGCTTCGTCGAGCTCTCGCAGCACAAGCCGCTCCGTTTCGAGTCGGACCGTTCTCGTCATGTCAACCCCTGACACGTAACCCATCTTCGCGCTCACCACAAACAGACTCATGCTCGCGCTCGCCGCTGCGTGTGACGGCACGAAGCTGCGAGCTAGGGGGGTGTCGGCAACGCGCGGTAGGGCATGAAGGGTGCCCGGGACTTACGCTTTGCGTTCAGGGCGGCGAGCTCTGCGGCGCTGAAAGCGCAGGGAGAGCCGAGCGGACAGCGCGCCTCGACGTACGCCTGCACCTCGGATCGGCCGAAGCTGCCCACTTCGTCCTCGGCGCAGCTATCCCAGACCTCGAAGGTCTCGCGTTGTTTGGTCTCGAGGGAGTATTCATTGCTATTCCAAACGACGTCGAGCTCGCGCCGCAAACGGATGCGGCCCTTCGCGAGGTGTTCCTTGAACGCGGCTTCGGCCAAGCGGCTTCTGAGCTCGCGCGTGCCGTCCAGGAACCACTTGCGCTCGGAACGGTAAGGGTCGTTGCCCATCCAGTGTTCGAAGATGGCCGTCAGATCGAAGCCAAACTTGAGAATGTCGATCGTGTAGGTACCGTCGGCGAGGCGGCGCGGACGAAAGGTCAGCCTCACATCGCCATACTTGTTGTCCATGTGGAGCGTGCCGTCACGCGCGATCGTGGCCTCGAAGGAGGGGCTCTCATAGACGTAGCTGCCATCCCCTTGACGAGTCAGCACGGGCGCTTCGTCGCGGCGCGCCGGTCTGGAAGCCTGGGCGGCGCTCAGGATCGAGCGCTTCAGGTCGAGGTGCAGGGAGCGCTTGCCGCCTGCCGAAGTGGGGGCCCCAGGCACACTCGATCCCGACTCGAGGCCCACGATGCTGCGAGCCGCCGCGAGGGGGCTGAGATCGAGCTGCGGTGTCGATGCAGGCTCCCGACCAAGCGGCGTAGGAGCCTCGAGCTTGGACGGAGCAGGCAATGCGGACGGAGCAGGCGCCGTCGCATCACGCCGGGCGGCGGCCGGGCGACGTGCGGCGGCGGACAGCCTCGGCGCGGGCGCGACGGGCGCGGGCGTCTCCTGAGCCAGAGCCAGAGGCTCGTGAGCGCGCTCTTCCGTGGTGACGCTGAAGCTGACCTCGATCGCAGACAATTCCGTCCGCGAACGCCGCGTCGCGGCGACGCGCGGCAAGCAAAGGCCGAGACCCACGTGGGCTGCGAGGGAAACGGTCGCGCACGCGATGGGCCCGATACGTCGCATGCGGCAGCTCGACCAACACCGCAGGCTCATGTCCATTCCCGGCGCGCGAGCGAACACGAGGCGCCGCTCAATAGGCGAGCGGATGGCGCCTCAGGATCGTGTGCTGGTCCGCGCTCAACAGGGTGTGGGGGATGGCCGCGGTCGGGGGCGTGCTGAACATCAGGTTGAGGCCATCGAGATCGACGCAGTCGTCCACGCTGAGCAGCAGGCTCCCCGAGAGTGTTTGGAAGGTTCTGCGATCGGCGGGGCATTCGGGTGTGTCGGTGAGCGGATCATGCGTTAGACCGTCCGGTTCGCTCGTGTGACGCAGCCCGAGGAAGTGCCCCATTTCATGGTGATGGCGCTTGCGAGTACCCGACGGCGTGTCGTGTCCCCCGCCACCACGTGGCTCGAGGGTGAAGGGCCGATGTCCACCCGTGGGCGGTCCGGGCGCACGGAGTGAATGGAATGCACACTCCCTGTGCCTGCTGCGCAGCTCGTGACGCTGAAGTGGGCTTGCTTCGGATCCAAGCGCCTGAATGACTCCAGATTTCATGTCTGCAGTGAGATGGCTCGACCTTTGCTCTGGTAACGGCCATGCCTTTCCACAATCTCCCAGTTCTATGGGCCCTCGCCGGGCTCTCCATCGTCGGTTCTGCATGCACGGAAGGCGCGAAGCCCTCCGCCGAAACCGGGGGCACCTACGTGGCGCCTGCGGGTAACGCGTCGCGCCTGGCCCTGGCGCGAGACGGAGACGGCCTCGTGTTGATCGAGCTCGCGCTCGACCGCGACTCTTACGACGTGCTCAGCGCGCCTATCGAGGGCTGGTTTCAGACCCGTGACGGCTACTCCGTGATTGGTCCGTCGGCGGAGCTCTGGGCGAGTCGGGATCATCAGCGGGCCGTCATGGCGGGGCGGCCGCACACTGGCGGCGCGACGGAGGTGCGAGTCCTGCGCGATGGCGCGTGGGAGCGCTGGGAGACGCTGAGCCAGGCACGTCATGTCGAGGTCGGTGCCGGAGCCCAACTGGTGGTCGCCACATTTGCGGCCCGTGGCGAGCTCTTCAGCGACTCGGTCATTCAAGTGTTCGACTATGCGGGCGATGAGCGGCTCTCGGTCGCGGGCAAGGTCGGGTTGTCGACCGTCACCATGGCGCCTCACGGCCGTTGGGTCTTGGTCGAGGACGGGGCCGAAGCGGTGGTCGTTCACGCTGACGGTCGCGTCGTGCGCTTCACGCCCGATCTGGGCGCAGCCGGCCAGAGTGAGCTTGGGTGGGCCGTCAGCGCGGCGTTTGTCGATCGAATCGTGTTTCACGGCTACGTGGACGGGCCCGATGACGAGCTGACCTTTCCGCGCGTCACGCACCTCGTAGATGGAACGAAGGTCGAGGATGGCTTGACCGACTACGACCGGGTCGGGGACCGCGCCACTCGCCGGGGCCTCGCGTGGTTCTTGGGGACACGGTGGCCCATTCGGTGCACGCGGGGCTCGTGCTGGCATCCCATGCCTTCGACGGGCCACGTGACCATGTGTACACGTTGGACGCGTTTCAAGTCGAGGGCGCGACGGTCACGACACAACGCCTTGTGGAGCTAACCGACGGGGGCGAGTTCGTCACCTTCGGCATTCAGTCTGGCTCGCCCTGGATCTCGTGGGCCACCGTCGATATCGGGCTGACCGACGATCAGGCTGGCGCCATTAACGTGGTCTCTGGCGAGCGTCGTGAGCTGTCCGGTGTGCCGCGCATCGAAAGCTGGGCCGAATACGGGGAGCATCTCGTGTATGAGCCTTGAGCGTGCGTCAGCGCCCGGGCGCTGGCCAAGCCCGCAGCCCGTGAGACGGGACCGTCCCACGTCGGGGCGCTAGAGTGCCCGGCATGGCCGCCAAGAACGAGCCGCCGGTCGGTCGGAGCCGCTTTCTCAAGCTGGCGGGCCTCACCGTGGACGTCGCGTCGGGCTACGCCGGCTCGCGCCTGCGTCGGATGTTCCAGAGCGAGGAGCAAGCGCGCGCCGAGCAGCAGGCCAGCTTGCTGCGCGCCGGTCGGCGTGTGGCGGAGGTGCTCGGAGAGCTCAAGGGCGCTGCCATGAAGATGGGGCAGATGGCCTCGATGGCCGCGGACCTGCTCCCGCCCGAGGTCTCCGATGCGCTGAAGACGCTGCAGCGCGAGGCGCCTCCGGTCGATTTCTCGGTGATCGAGCGGCAGATCCAGCGCGAGTTCGATCAGCCCATCGCGCAGCTCTTCGATGAGTTCGAGCGCGAGCCGTTCGCTTCAGCCTCGATCGGCCAGGTACATCGCGCGCGCCTCGACGGTCGTGATCTCGTCTGCAAGGTGCAGTACCCGGGCGTCGACGAGGCCGTACGGTCAGACATGCGCCAGCTCAAGGTGGCGTTGCTCGCGAGCGGCCTGCTGCGGATCGACAGGCGGGCGTTCCACAGGAGCTTCGAGGAGATCAAGACCCGCCTCGACGAAGAGCTCGATTACTGCATCGAGGCCGACAACGTGCGGCGCTTCGCCGCCTTCCACCTCCGCCACCCCTTCGTGGTCGTGCCAGACGTCATCGGACACCGCTGCGCCAAGCGGGTGCTGACGCTCGCCTTCGAGGGCGGAGACTCCGTGACCGACTTCGACGCTCTCGGTTACGCACAGGC
>CAYNOM010000616.1:0-4398 GCA_964398415.1 uncultured Polyangiales bacterium
CGTCGCCCAGTCGATGCGCGCCATCGTGGTGATCGGGCGAATCGCCGAGGGCACCCGCACCGCACTCGAGCGACTTTACCCCGAAGGGCTCGGCGAGGCCGCGGTTGAGAATCCGCATATTCAGCATCTCCAAGGTTTGCCCAGCGGCCAGATTCGAAGCGCACGCTTTGGCGTCGTGGTAGCGGTTGACCAGCAGCGACTGCTCGACGTCGCGCAGCGGGGGCAGGTCGCGTTCGCCATGCGCGCACGAGTAGGCGAGTTCGTCCCGCTGAACGCGCCGCTGTTCGACGTGTGGGGCGATACCAGCGAGCTCGATGACGACGAGGTCCGGCGCTGCGTTACCCTCGGGGCCGAGCGCACGCTCGTGCAGGATGCCAGCTACGGATTCCGCCAGCTCGTCGACGTCGCCGCGCGCGCCCTTTCGCCCGCGATGAACGACCCGACAACAGCGGTCGAGGTGCTCGACCAGCTTCACGAGCTCTTGCGCCGACTGGTCGTGCGCCGCTTCCCGGACGCGAGCCGCACCATCGACGACCGTGTGGTGCTCGTCCTTCCTCGACCGGATTGGGACGACTACGTTGGATTGGCGCTCGACGAGATTCAGCTGTGGGGTCGAGACTCGCCCCAGGTTCGCGCGCGGATAGGCGTTCTTCTCCGGGATCTCTTGGACGTGGCCCCAGCGTTCCGGCGACAGGCGTTGCGGCGCCAGCTGGAAATGCTCGAGTCCCGAGATGGGAGGAAGATCGTGAGCTCCTGAGCGCGTGACGACTCAAGACGCGATGGTGACCCCTCGACTCGTCGCTTCGCGGGCGAGACGCGAACCAAGTCGCACCTGGACCTCGCGGGTCCCAGTCAGACCCAGCTCGAGGGCGAGCAGGTTCGACGCGAGCTCTTCGCCATCCACGATGATGGAAGCGATACCCGAAGCCACGCGATCGGGATTCTCGACGAGAATATGGAAGCGTTGTCCGTCCCGCGTCACCCACGCCTCGAATCCCTTCCAAGCCGGCGGAATACACGGATCGACGCGCAGACCGCCGGCTTCGCTTCGAAGTCCCAGGATGGCTTCGACGCCGAGGCGCCACATCCACGCCGCCGCCCCTGTGTACCAAGTCCAGCCGCCGCGCCCCACCCACGGAGAGCAGCTGTACACGTCGGCGGCAAGTACGTAGGGCTCGACGCGGTAGCGCGCGGAGGCCCCTGCCGTGCGTGTGCGTAGCGCCGGATTGAGCAGGCTGAATATGTGCTCCGCCCGCTGACCGTCGCCCAGCGCCGCATGGGCAAAGCCCAACCACGTCGCGGCATGCGTGTATTGCCCTCCGTTCTCACGAACTCCTGGCGGATAGGCACGAATGTAACCCGGGTCGTGTAAGGTGGTGTCGAACGGCGGCCAGAACAGGAGCACGAGGCGATCGGCCTCGCGCACCAGCTGATCGTGCGCCATACGTACTGCGCTGCGCGCCCGCGGGTCGGCATCGGTCGACTCATCTTGCGACAGGACGGCCCACGACTGCGCGATCGAATCGATCCGGCACTCGCGACTCTTCGCAGAGCCTACGATCGAGCCATCGTCGTGGAAGGCCCGCCGATACCACGCGCCGTCCCAGGCGACCTTACTGATTGTCGTGCGCAGCGACCTCGCTCGGGATCGCCATGTCGCAGCCTCGTCGCCTGCATTTCTGCGGTCTAAAAGCGCGGCGAAGCGATCCATGGTTGCGCACAAGAACCACGCGAGCCACACGCTCTCCCCGCGTCCTTCTGCGCCCACACGACTCATTCCGTCGTTCCAATCACCGTCGCCCATCAGCGGCAGGCCATGGGGGCCTTCGGTGCTCGCGCGAAGCAGCGCCCGCCGGCAATGCTCGAGGAGCGGCGCCGCGTTCTGCGAGGCTTCGTACTCCGCATAGCGATCGTGCTCGTCCGGTTTCAGAGGAGGCGCCGCCAAAAACGGCACCAACTCATCGAGGATGGCCGCGTCGCCCGTGGCCGACACGTAGGCACTCGTGACGTAAGGCAGCCAAGCCATGTCATCGGAGCAGCGCGTCCTCACGCCGCGACCCGATGGCGGATGCCACCAGTGCAAGACGTCTCCTTCTTCGAACTGGTGCTTCGCCGCCTCCAGAATGTGTGCCCGCGCGAGCTCGGGAGCGGTGTGAAGCACAGCCAGGACATCCTGTAGCTGGTCTCGATATCCGAACGCGCCGCTAGACTGATAGAAGCCCGTGCGACCGAACACCCGTGAGGAGAGGCTCTGGTAAAGCAGCCAGCGATTGAGCATCAGATCCATCGCCGGCTCTGGAGTCTTGACACGCACGCTGCCCAAAATGCCGTCCCAGAAAGCACGGAGATCTTGAAACGCTGCCTCGACGACCGTCGCGTCGCGATAGCGTGCGACGAGCTCCAACGCTTCGGCGCGGCTTTCGGCTTGCCCGAGCAGGAAGTGCGTCTCGAGCTGTTCGTTTGGACCGAGCTCCAAATGCACTTGGAGCGCGCCACAGGGGTCGGCGCCCACGTCGAGACGTCCCGACAGCCCCCATCGCTCCAGCGCTTCGGGGCGCGCATAGCTCGTGTGCGGGCCGAGAAACTCGGACCTGTCACCCGTGACGCCGTGCGCCGGTTCCTTCGCTGCCAGGAATGCGACGCGCTCCGCGAACTCGGCGTTCCAGTGGCAGCTCGCCAACAGGCAAGCGTGGTCGGCGCTCAGCTCCGAGACGATGTGAGGTCTCTGTGCTTCGCGTCGGCTGCCGAGCACCCACTCGGCATAGTAGGTGGCAGTCAAGCGCCGGCGGCGCGCGAGCGTGTTCGTCACGCGCAAGCGCACGACCTTGATCGCGCTATGCGGCGGCACGAACACCGTCATCTCCTGAACGACATCGTGGTTTTCGCACTCGAAGATCGTGTAGCCGGCTCCATGACGGACGAGCGTGTGCCCTTCACGACCGGCCGGGAGTGGCGTGGGTGACCAGACCGCAGCCGTCTCTTCATCCCTCAGATACAGCACCTCGGCGGGGAGATCGAAAACGGGGTCGTTTCGCCAGGGCGTAAGGCGGTTTTCGCCGCTGTTCTGTGACCACGTCACCCCCAGGGAAGATTCGCTCACGACGCAGCCCAGTTGGGGATTCGCAATGACGTTGCACCAGGGGGCTGGTGTCGGCTTCCCGGGAGAAACCTCGAGAATGTATTCCCTCCCGTCCTCGGTGAACCCGCCCGTGCCGTTGTCGAACAAGAGCCGCGGCCGCGGCCTCCGTCCTGGCTTGGATTCGTCGACGAGGGTCGCCTCGAAGCGGGGCAACTTGGGTGGCGTTTCAGCGGGTCGAGCCAAGCGCGAGGCGAGCGAGCCGTCTCGTGTATTCAGCAAGATGCGCGCACTCGCCTCCAGGTGACGAAGCTCTCCCTCGGATACTTGATCGGCGACGATCACGAAGACGCCAGCGTGTCGCCCGAGCCAGCTCTCAGCGTCGTTCTCGACCAGCACGCTGCGCAGGGATCCAGCGCCGGGCTCGGCGTAGCCCGAAGGCTTTTCGTCTACGAGGACGAGGTCGAAGCGAACGCCGCAGGCGCGAAGGTAGCGCTGCGCACCGAGTGTTTCGCGGAGGATCGGGGCCTCGGGGTCTGCGACGCTGATGAGCACGATCGGATCATCGCCGCTGATCCCGTGCGCCCACAGGCGGCGCTGACATGGAGGCGCGATCGTCCGCATCTGGTGCGAAGCGCGCAGCGTCGGATCGACGAAGAGCAGCGCCGAGAAGAAGCGCTGGACGGTGGGCACCAGACCCGGCTCGATCTTTGCACGCAACAGCCTGCGCGGACTCTCCTGTCCGGCGTCCAAGAAGGCCCACCGCACTTCGTGCATCGAGCCATACTTTCGCGCCAGCTCCACGGCCGCCGCGCGAGAGCGACCGACTGCGGAAATGAACGCCAGCGTCACCGCACCCTTGGGTTTGAGCACAACTCTCGCCATCAGACTCATGAGTGGATCGAGCATCGTGCCGACATGACCACCGAGGTCGTGTGTGTCGCGGAGTGCGGCCGGTGTGTGCGGGAGATTGCCTCGGCCGAAGAAGGTTCCGCGACAGCTCTCAGCGCCGGCGAAGGTCACGCCGGTGCCTTCGTAAACCAGACGGTGCACGAGCACGACAGACTCTTCGTCGGGGCTCTGCGGACGGCGCGTGAAGACGAGCGCGTCGAGCTCGACGATCTGTTCGCTCTCGATGAACATGCTGGAAAACGCCGGGTGCGTCTCGGCACGTCTTTCCTCGAACAGTACCGGGCGCGCAGCGCTCGTCAGCGTGAGTCGCCGTGGGCGATCCGTCTCGTTGTGCAGGGTGATCTGCCGAAGCTCCACGTCGTCGACGGCGGCGACCGTGACATCGACGTGAGCCGAAATCCCCTCGTTCC
>CAYNOM010000617.1:0-4395 GCA_964398415.1 uncultured Polyangiales bacterium
CTTGAGCACACTCGGGGGGCTCGCGCTCGGCGCGGCTTCGGGTTTCCTCACCTGGAGAGGGCTCACTGCTTCGGCTCCGTTCGGTTCGGAAAAGCTCTGGACGTTCGCGATGTGCGCGCTCGGATATGGGGCGATGATTCCCGGGGTGAATCTCGCCCTCGCCATCACTTGGGCCCGCTCTCCCGATCGCCCAGTCGTGTTGCGCGGCCTTGCTGTGCTCGCCTTCGGGATGCTGAACGCGTTCGGTCTACTCACGCTTCGCGCGCTCGGCGGGCTCCAGCGCGCCGGCGCCCTCGGCGGGCTCGCATCTCCGGATGGCTCGATGATCGGGATGGTCGTGGCAGGCGTGATCCCCGCGCTCCTTCCGCCGCTCGGTCTCTGGTTGGCGGTGCTCATGCTGAACGTGGAGCGTGGGTGAGCGGGCCAACCTTCGTCTGCCTCGGTGCATCACCCTGTATTCAGTCTTGACTCAGTTGAGGCTCTGGCGCAGCCTCTCTGCCATGCCTCCCAGCACTCGCTCCTGCGTTTACGCAGGGCTTCTTGTGGCCTTGCTCACGGGCTGCGGACTCGACTTCAAGCCGAAGAAGACGGATGCCGGTGTCGACGGTGCCGCGAGTGGCGGCCAGAGCGGCGGCGACAGCGGTTCCGCGAACGACGGCCCCGGCGGTGGTGGCTCGCGCGACGGGGGCGGCTCGGACGGCGGGCCGAAGATGTCTGAGTGCAGCGACGACGCCGACTGCGGCGACGTCGAGCGCTATCGCTGCAGCGGCGCTGGCATGTGCGAGGAGCACGCCTGCCACGCTGCAAAGGCTTGCACCGGCGAGACCGTCTGCGAGGCACACGTGTGCGTGCCCTTCGTGCCCCCCGAGCGACTGCCCGCCGGCTACTCGCAGACGAGCGGCGGCGGCAGCGCGGCATCCAGTCAGTATCGCCTGCGTTTGAGCGCAGGCACGCCGCAGCCCTTTGGCGTGGCGTCGAGCAGCAAGTATCGCGTCGTTCTCGGACCCGGAGCAGGAAGGCCATGAAGAGCAATCGTTGGACGACTTATCTCTCGAGCGCCGCGTGCGCTGCCGTTGTGTGCGCATCTGCGTCGCAGGCGAGCGCCGATGCACCCGGGTACTTGCCGATCCAGGGCTATCTCTCGGACGCCCAGGGCAACGCCATCGACAGCAGCGTGTCGATCACCTTCCGCCTGTACGACGCAGACACCGACGGCACGAAGCTGTTCGAGGAAACCATCCCCGTCGTCAACGTCGAAGATGGCTACTTCACCGTCTATCTCGGCGAAACCAAGACGCTCGACCTCGCGCTCTTCCGCGACCAGACCATCGTGTTCGTCGGCATCTTGGTGAGCGGAGACAGCGAAGAGCTGAGCCCGCGCTTGCAGCTCGCGACGGCCCCCTACGCCGCCTACGCGAAGCACGCGGGCAATGCAGCCACACTCGAAGGCAAGGCAGCCAGCGCCTTCATGCCAGCGAATGCCACGATTCCGTGGAGCAGTGTCACAGGCGCGCCCAACTACACCGCGGGCACGGGCTTGAGCTTGAGCGGCACGATGTTTTCAGTGAACACGAGCAGCGTGCAGACGAAGTTGGGGACCGATTGCCCGGCGGGCCAGTACGCCTACGGCGTCAACACAGACGGCAGCCTGAAGTGCCGCGCCGACGTGGACACCAACGCTGGTGGCGATATCACCGCAGTGCTAGCCGGCACTGGGATTTCTGTGAGCAACGGGGCTAGCGGCGCTGCGACCGTGTCCTTGAATTTGGGACTCGAGCAGAAGGAGGCCGCTTGGACCTTCCCGGCCATCCCTACTTCCATGCCCAGTCCGCCTGCAAGTCCAAGCGATGACTGGCGCTTCACCTACTTTCCCTGGGACTCCGAGTCGATCGCATGCTCCTCAGGCAAAGTGGTGCTGAGCGGTGGCTGCCAGACGAATCACGATGAGTGGATGCTTGCCAGCTCTGGTCCATCCGCGGATCGACGCAGTTGGGTCTGCCAGGCCAAGGGGATCTCGCTGCTGTTCCCGCCAAACATTGGTGGAAGCAACGGCGCCAATGCCTATGCGGGTGGCAAGAAGTGGGTTGTCTGCGTCGACGAGAGCACGATTCCCGCGCCTTGACTCCATCGACCTGAAGCCGACTGCAGGACCGCGGCGACAGGCGCCCGCGCCTGCTACAACGCGCGCGACATGCGCTGGTTTCACCGACTTGCTTCACGCGTTCCATGGCCGTATCGCGTGTTGGCGCTCACGCTTGCCGGCTGGTCCGCCCTTCGCTTTCACGAGTTGCTCGAAGCCGCGTGGACCTTCGACACGGACGACGCCTTCATCACGTTTCGGTACGCGCGTCATCTCGTGGAGGGTCACGGCATCGTCTGGAACGTGGGCGAGGCACCCGTCGAGGGCTACTCGAACTTCTCGACCCTGTTGATTTCGGCGTTGGCCCTGGCGCAGAACAAGGACCCGCTGTTTGCCGTCAAGGTCGTCAATGTCGTCAGCGCTGCTGTCGCCTGCGGCTTGAGCTACTTCGCGGCCCGAAGCTTTGTGGGGCCGGTGCTCGCGATCGTTCCTGCCGTGGTGCTCACGTCGGACGCGGGCGAAACGATGTGGGCGGTGAGCGGCCTCGAGACGGGGTTCTATCAGGCGTTGACGGTCGCAGCGGTCTACTGCGCATTGCGCGGCCTTGGCTTTCGCACGGTGTCGTCGACTGACGATGGTGGCCGCTACGCTCCCGGCAAGTGGGATGGGTTCTGGATCGCCGCCGCGGCGTTCTTCGCCTTGGCTGCGGGGCTCACCCGACCCGAGGGCCCCCTCGTGGCCGTGGCCATCGCTGGTGCTCTCGGTCTGCGGTTGGCCTCGGCTCTCGGGCGTGAGCGCACGTTCGGCGGCGTCGAGACCCGCCTTGCGTTGCGTCGCCTAGGCTTGTTCGTCTTGGTGTTCGGCGCACCGTATCTGGCCTACTTCGGATGGCGCGTGGTGTATTTCGGCCGCTGGCTGCCGAATACCGTGTACTGCAAGGCATTCTGGGACGGTGACCCCTGGACGCTGATTGGCGGATTCTGGAAGACCTGGCCATACCTGCCGCTCTTGGCCCTCGCGCACCCCCTGCGTAGGTGGGACACCCGCCTCTTTGTGCTGTGGGCGATTCCGGCGATGTACTTCGTCGTGCTCTACGGAGCGGATCCCATCATCGGCCATCGCGAGCGACACTTCCTCGCTGCCATCGTGCTCATGCTGATCGCCGCTGCCGGTGCCCTGGGCTTCATTGGGCGCGCCATATTGCAGCGTCCGGGGTTCTTGCACGAGATACCCATCTTGGTCGGGGTGGTGGCGCTCACCTCGCTGAGCCACGAAAGCGCGCAGCGCGAAGTGACCGAATGGAATGAGCGCTACCGGTATCGATCGCAGGTTCGCGTCGATCTTGGGGAGGAGCTCGCGCAGCTCATGCCAGGTCGCGGCACCGTGGTCATCGGTGACGTGGGGGTCGTCGGGTATGCCACGCAGCACCGCATCCTCGACGCCTTCTGCTTGAACAGTCGCGAGATGACCACCCCACCGATCGACATGAGCGCGGTGCGTTACGCCAAGTGGGTCGTCGCGCAAAAGCCGGACGTGATCGTCGTGCACAGCAGGCACGCTGCGATCCTCGTTCCGCGTCCGGAGTACGGTTTCTATAGGGCGCTCATCGAGCAGCCAAGTTTCAAAACGGAGTATGTCAAGGCATCCGCCGTAGGGGCTCAGGGCTTTCACTACTTCGTCTACCGACGGCTTTCCGAGCTCGAGGCGATCGCGCGAGGGGCGCAAGAGCAGCCCGATGAGCCATTGCCTGAGGCTGACGTAGAAGCGGACAATGCTCGGGCGCGCGACCTCGGCGAATCGGGCGACGCGCTGAGTCCCAAGGAGATCCCAGATGAGTAGCAGCGGCGCACCTCCTCCGATGATTCCGACCGGGCCTTCCATCTTTGGCTGGAACAAGGAGCTCGGGCTCGATTTCAAGGCCGCGAGCGGATCGGAGGTCGTGGTCGAGATGGTGGTGGAGGAGAAGCACCACCAGCCCATGGGCATCGTGCACGGCGGCGTGTACTGCGCGCTCGTCGAAACGGTGTGCTCGGTGGGCGCCTATCTCGCCGTCCAGCAGCACGGGCTGCTCGTGGTCGGCGTCGACAATCAGACGAGCTTTCTCAAGGCTACGCGTGCGGGCGTGCTGCGCACGACGGGCAAGCCGCTCGTGGTCGGTCGGCGCACCCAGCTCTGGGAGGCGCGCGTCGAGAACGAGGCGGGTGAGCTCGTGGCCACGGGGCGGGTGCGCCTCTTGTGCATCGCGGCGGGGTCGTCCCTGGCCGGCGAAGCGGCGCAGGCCAAGACGCGCGACTAGAATCGCCCTCCGATGCCCG
>CAYNOM010000618.1:0-4387 GCA_964398415.1 uncultured Polyangiales bacterium
AGGCGGCCCGCCCACTCTCTCGTGCCGAAGAGGTCGAATGCCGCCCGAACGAGGTAGGGCGTGAGCTGATCAGGCTTGTCGGCGGCGCTCTCGCCGACCCGACGCGCGGCATCGGCCACCGCAAGCTCCCACGGGTCCCAGATGCCGTAGGCGGATAGGCGCAAGAGCACGAAGGCGGAGATTGCAGCCACCGCGATGGCTGACAGGGCGAGGAACGCGGGGGGCCGGCGGGAGGTCGATGCGATGGTCATGGTGCGGGTGGGGCAGGGCGCTCACAACTCTTCTTCGCCCAGATCGGTGTCGTCGGGACGCGGGGTCGGTGTCTGCACAGGCTTCGGCGCGACAAGGGGGATGCGAGACAGGGTGGCGCTGAGCTCTTGTACCCTGCGCTTGTAAGCGGGCAGCTCGTTGCGCGGCATGGGGAGGCCAGGGCCGTTGAGCTGCGACATCGGATCGAGAAAGCGGCCGTGGCGCTTGAGGGAGAAGTGAAGATGTGGGCCGGTCGAGCGACCCGTGGAGCCGACGTAGGCCACCAGTTGACGTTGCTTCACTTTGACGCCCTTCTTGATGCCGGGTGCAAAGCGCGAGAGATGTGCGTAGTAAGTCTCGTAGCCCGAGGCGTGAGCTATCGCGAGCAAGTTGCCGTTTGGTCCCTTGTCGCCCGCGAAGATCACCTCGCCGGCCGCGGCCGCACGTATGGCGGTTCCGCTACCGGCCGCGTAGTCGACACCGTTGTGCAGCCGTCGGCGCTTGAGCACGGGGTGCACGCGCATGCCGTAGCCGGACGAGATGTGGTCGTAGCGCAGGGGCGTGCGCAACCAGCCTCCGTGCAGAGCACGGCCCGATGCGTCGTAGAAATCGCCGTCGCCCTCGCGCCCTTCGTGCCAGAACGCCTGAAGCGTGCCGGCTTTCGAGCCGCGATACTCGAGCGAGTGAACCGCACCGTAGCGATAGAAGGCCCCGTCGACGTGCTCCTCGTCGAGGATGATGCGGAAGCTGTCGCCCTCGCGCGTGTCGGTGGAGAAGTTCACCTGACCCTCGAAGACCTCGGAGAACACGCCCGCAAGGGAGCGACCCAAGGACAGGCCCTCGAGTGCGTCGCCGAGGGAGCCGCGGATCGTGCCGCCCTTCTCGACGCGCGTGATGCGAATGGGCACCTCGATCTGCTTGCCCTCGAGCTTGCCCTGGGCGTTTCTGACCACCTCGTAGCGCTGCGTGAGGCCCGATCGGTACTCGAGGCGCACGAGCTCGCCGCTCGACCGCCGCTCGATGGTCATGCTGTCGGTGGGCTGCGAGCGACGAAAGTCGAGCACGCCCGTCAGCGCGTCCACCACCAGGGTGGCCTCCTCGCGCGACAGATGCGCCTGCTTTTCGAGCGCGTCCTTGAACGAGATCGACTTGCCGAACAGCGACTGCGTGCGCGTCGTCGCACTCGCATCACTCGTGTGCTGCTCCGCGTCGGTGCCGTCAGCGCCACTCGGCTCGAGGGTCGGCTGCACTTGCTCCGCGTCTTCTGCCGGCATGTTGGCAATGGCTGCCGGTGCCTCGGAGTCGGAGCGCGCGGGCAAAGCGCCCTCTGTCGGCGACGCAGCGCTTTCATCGCCCGCCTCGAGGCTATCGCGCGGTGTGGAGCGCGTGAGCAGCTCGGCGCCGACGAACGCGGCCACCACCGCGAACAGCGCCGCTCCGATGATGACGAACCGCGCTACGCGGCGGCTGCGCACCGCCGACCGCTCTTCTCTCAGCAACGGAATGTCGATGGAGGGAAGCGGTCGAAGCGCGTCCCGAGGCGGCTGCTCCGACGTCATTGGCGAGCAGGGATACCAAGGTGGCGGCCCGCTGGCAATGGGGCGTGCCCCGAGCCCCCCCTGCGGCCGATGGTCACGAGCGTGCGGGTCGCTGTTTTACGCATCGAACATGCCGAGCGCCCAGCGCAGCGTGTTGCGGTCTGTGTTCTGCCCCGTGTGAACGATCACGACCCGCTTGCCCGAAAGTGACTGACGCAGCTTGCGCGCGGCGGCGTAGGCGGCGGCGGCGGCTCCTTCGGCCACGTTGTGGGTGGTCTCGAGCGCCTCGCGCACCGATTCGCGCATCTCCTCCTCGCTCACCAGCACCACGTCGTCGAGCTGCCCCTTCAGCAGCTCGAAGGGCAGCTCGTAGGCAAAACGCGTCGCGAGCCCCCCTGCGAAGGTGTCGGCGGCCTCGATGTGCACGAGGTGGCCGGCTGCGAGCGATTTCGCGAGGGCGTTGGCGCGCTCGGCCTGCACCCCGATGATCTTCACCTTCGGCAAGAGCGCACGCAGAACCACGACCACCCCCGACGCGCAGCTTCCGCTGCCCATGGGCACGATGATCGCATCGAGATCGGGGAGCGTCTCGGCCACCTCCAAGGCGAGCGTCCCGACGCCTGCGATCAACAATGGCTCGTTGGCCGGATGGACGTAGCGCATGCCTTCGCTCTGGGCCCGGGCTTCTGCCTCGAGCCGCGCGTCGTCGAAGTCACGCCCGAACTCGACCACCTCGGCGCCGAGGGCCTGCATCAGCACGTTCTTCTCGGGATTGTTCGCGCGAGGCACGTAAATCAGGACGCGCGATCCGAAGTGACGTGCCGCATAGGCCAAAGAAAGACCGTGGTTGCCCCGCGTTGCCGCGATCACTCCGCGCTTCCATTCGCGCTCGCTCAGGTTGGCGAAGAGGTTCAGCCCGCCGCGCACCTTGAATGCACCAATAGGCAGGTGATTTTCGTGCTTTACGTATGCATCAAAGCCCAGCCGCACGCTCAGCAAAGGGTGGCGGTAAAGGGGCGTCGGGGAGAGGTGGCGGCGCAGCATCCCTTGCGCGCTCAGCACGTCCCTCATGGTGACTCTCATGGGGGCCTTTCTTGACACGCGCAGGGCTGGGCGCTACTCGTTCGCACGCTTCGCCAAGCGGCGCTGGCAAACAGGCACGTAGCTCAGTGGTAGAGCACTACCTTGACACGGTAGGGGTCGGCGGTTCAATCCCGCCCGTGCCTACAACTTTTCGTCGTATTCTCGTGCGCCAAGGGTATTGCCCTTCCTACCGGAGGTCTCGCCATCAGTAAGCCCAACTTCGATCGTGGTGGTCGTGTCTTCTCGGGTCCCCGTGTCAACGAGCGCATCCGCGTACCAGAGGTGCGCGTGGTGGGACCCGACGGGGAGATGATGGGCATCATGCCGACGCGCGATGCGTTTCAGTTTGCGCGTGAGCGTGAGCTCGACCTGGTCGAGGTGAACCCCAAGGCCCATCCCCCTGTTTGCAAGGTGATGGACTTCGGCAAGTTCAAGTACGAGGAAAAGAAGAAGCAGGCGGACGCGCGCAAGCGCCAGACGATCGTCGAGCTCAAAGAGATCAAGATCCGTCCGAAGACGGACGATCACGACATGGACTTCAAGCTGAAGCACGTGCGCCGGTTCCTCGAGGAGGGGGACAAGGTGAAGATCACGTGCCGCTTCCGAGGTCGCGAGATCACGCATCCCGAGACCGCTCAGCGCCAGCTCGATCACATCGCAGCGGGCATTCAAGACATCGGTAGCGTCGAGACGTCCGCCCGCATGGAAGGCCGCACGATGACGCTGGTGTTGGCGCCGAAGGTTTCCAAGGCGCAGATGATGGTGAAGAAGCGTCAGGAAGAGCTGCGTCAGCAGCGCGCCAGCGGCAACAATGAAGCGGCTGGCGCTCCCCCCGACGACAACGACACGGACGACGAGAGCGACGACGATTGAGAAGCGCCTGGGGCGGGCTGCTCTTGACAGCTCCCTGGCGACCTCCTAAGACTCCGCTCCCCGGCTCCGGCAAGCGACTCGACTTTGCTACGCTCGGGTAAGACTCCGCCGGCGCCATGGGCGAGGGCAGATCAGGACAGCATCATGCCGAAGATGAAGACCAACAGCAGCGCGAAGAAGCGCTTCAGGATTTCCGGCAGCGGCCGCGTGCGTCGCGGCAAGGCCGGCCTGAGCCACATGATGATAGGCAAGTCCGCCAACCGTCTGCGCAAGCTGCGCAAGCACGACATGGTCGACGATGCCGACGAGAAGCGCATCAAGCGCATGATGCCCTACGCCTGATCAGGAAGGATTCCGCCGATGCCGCGCGCTAAAAGAGGTTTCAAGGCTCGTCGTCGCCGCAATCGCGTGCTCAAGCACGCAAGTGGCTTCCATCTCTCCCGTGGTCGTCAGTTCAGCGACGCCGTGGAGCAGGTTCGTCATGCTTGGGCGTCCGCCTATCGTGGTCGCAAGGAAAAGAAGCGCGACTACCGTCGTCTGTGGATCGCGCGCATCAACGCCGGCGCTCGCGCGCTGGGCGTCAGCTACAGCAAGCTGATGGGGCGCATCAAGGGACAGGGCATCGAGCTCGATCGCCGCGTCCT
>CAYNOM010000619.1:0-4385 GCA_964398415.1 uncultured Polyangiales bacterium
CCGCAGCAGAATGCCCGGTGTCAGCTTCGCGGCGTCGGCAGGCCTGACGGCTGCAAGCGCACCCTCGTACGCACCGGCGAGCGCCGCGAGGATTCCTTCACCGACGTCTTTGGCCTCGGCGAAGAACGTCGCGACGCGCTCGAGGCTCAACAAAGCGTCGCCCTCGGGCTCGACGCGAAACCAGGCCTTCGAGTGATTCTTGCCGCGGCACACGTTGACGCGACAGCGAGCGACGTAGCTGTCGCCGCCGCGCTCGAAGCGGATCTTGGGAAAGCTGACCTGAGGCCCGTGCCCGTCTGGCGAACCCTTGTCGTCGATGACGGCCTCGCCCTCGGCTTCGTCCCATACGCGACATCCGGCTTGCCTCAGCGCCCGGAGAACCGCCCATTGGAAGTCGTCCGCGCTCTCTACGATGCGCTCTGCCGTCGCCTGGGACTCGGCCGAGGTGAGCGTCTCGTCCAGCGTCAGCACCTGGCCGAGGAAGCTCGCGCACGAAGGCACGCGATACGTCGACAAAGACGCCGAAGCTGCGCCCGGCGCAAGACTCGCCGCACGTCCAGAAGCGGCTGCTGGACGCGCTGGAGCAGTGTCGCTCACGGTTTCCCCCGAAGCAGAAGATCAAGACGCCGCAAAGTGAGGCGAACCTGAACGTGGCAACCTCGCGAAGTCAAGATGTCGCCGGAATGAGAGCCCACTTGTAACCAGTGTAACATTGCATTCTCAACGGTTCGACCCCGCCGCGTGACCGTTACTTGCTCCCTCACTCCGTAGCGACAAGAGGCAAGCCAGGCGATCCGGCGCGCAGTGCCGTCGAACGTCGCAAATCTCGGACCACCCAGTGCGGCACGTGGCGAGCAGCGGCCCCAAAATCCCTACCAGTGTGAGCTAGCGCACTTGCGGTCGCGCACACAGGTGTAGTTTGACCCCCCCTTACTCTACGTAGGGACCACACAAGAGGGGCGCCGGATGAAGGACCGATTCGAGCTCACGTTCACGTGGGATGGCACGAAGAGAGCCGAGCTCTTCTTCGTGCTGTGCAACGGCCAGCCTATACCGTTCGAAGCGAACGCCGTGGGCCGCGGAAAGATCGTCTTCCGCTTCGAGCGCAGCGCGATCGCGTCCTACCACTTTCGTTGGGGCATCACCTTCCCAGGAAAGGAGCTCACCAACCTTGCGGCGACAGTCTCGCTGAACGGCGGCGCGTCGAAGAAGCTCGGACAGAAGAAGCCGAAGTCTTCCGACGTGTGGATGGACAGCGGTCGGGTGCTGCCGTGAGCCGCGCTGGTCTCTTGGTGCTACTTGCGTCGCTCGCAGTCTCGGCGCCCGCAAAGGCAGTCGAACCGTGTGCAGGCGTCCAGCCCTCGACCCGGGGCCCTCGCGCGCAGTTCGGGCGGCACTTGCGATGCGAGCTGCAAGGTACCCAGGCGCTCTTCGATCTAACGCGGAGCCGCCGCGAGTCGCGCGAGCTGATCTTCGACAACGTCGCGATCGAGACTCCCGCCGTCGATCCTGCCACCGGTCTCACCTCCAAGGAGCGAGCGAGTGCGGTCGTGAGCACTGGCGTCGAAGGAGTGAAGGCGGGCGTGCACGTCAAGCCGTTCGCGCTCGCGGGCGTGAAGTCTCTCGACGGGCTCGGCTTCACCTTGGCCGCGCTCGAGTCTGGCGGCACACGTGCGGGCACGCAGCACGTTTGGTCGGCGACCTGGGATTCCACTCGGCTCGCTGACTTGGGCCTGTGGTGCGACCTCGACACAGCAAAAGAACGGAAGCGTGTCGCCAACCTCGAGCACGCCTTCGTGCGCGTGTGCGAACGCCTTCAAACGATCGAGCGGCCCAACGAGCTCGATCTTCTCAAGCGCTGGGTCGCAGCACGCTTCGTGTGCGGAGGCCCCGTACCGGAGTCAGCCCTGGTCGCGCTCGGCGAAGCGCGTGCGCGCTACGCGAGGACAGACCTCGGCGTAACCTACGCTGCCGGCGAGCTCACGAGTTTCGTCGAAACGTACGAAGAGGCGTATGGGAAGGCCGCGCTCGCGGACATCGCGGAGAGTGCGGCAGCGCTCGCGAGCTATGCCCAGCAGACGCCGCTCGACTGCTTCGAAGAGCACCAGATCAAGAAGCGCGTCGCCGACATGGTGTGGCGGAACTGGGATCACAACCTCGCCGTGGGCGCGTCCGTCGACTTGTTTCCATTCACCTTCGGCTTCGATCCTGACGAAGATCCGCGGCTGCCGGACGCAAACGATGACGAAGACGACGCGCCGTATCGGCCGCAAGCATGGCAAGCGCAGGTCGAGGCCAAGCACTCACGCTATGGCTACAGCGTGGGCTACGGCGCTGCGTTCAAACGCAGTCGAGAGAAGATCGAGGACGACATGCACAGCTCGATCGAACCCTACGCGCAAGTCAGCATGCCGATCCTCGGGCACGCCCTCGACGAAAAGGGACGGCTGATGACAGACCCCGACGGAACCGCGCGAGCGGCGCTCTATCTGGGCTTGCAAGCGCGCGTCGACGTGCCCTTCGATCCCCCCGATTCGATGACGGGCTCGTTCCAGGGCGCAACCTTCATGCCGTTTCTCGATCTCAAGGTGAGCAAGGACTTGAGCGTGCGCGTGGCCGCACCGCTGAAGGCCACGCTGAAGACACGTGCGGCCAAGCCGGCGACCGCAGCCGATCCCTCGGCGGACCCACCACTCGAGGCCCTCGACGCGCTTCCGGAGAAGCGAGCGTTGCAGTGGTCGGTTCCCGTAACCGTCTTCACGGTCTTCAAGCTGTAGCGCAGGGGCAAACAGCGGTACGGTGAGGATACATCGGACCTTCTCACCGCTCGTGACCACGCCCACCTTCGACGTCACCCCGTTTCTCCGCCAGGACGAGGGGCAGCACTTCGACCGCAAGTCGCTGCTCGAGGGTCCCGAAGGCGAGAAGCGGCCACGCGACCGACGCAGCGTGCGCGATCAGGTGGCGGAGTACGTCGCGGCGTTCGCGAACGCCGAGGGCGGTGTGCTGGTGCTCGGGCTCGAGGACGACGGCACGCCGACAGGGCATCGCTATCCGCCCGATGCACTGCAAGCGATCCTCGACGTGCCACGAGCGCGACTGCGACCTCCGCAGACCGAGGGGTTCGTCATCGAGCACGCGGGCGTGGAGCTGCTGGTGTTCGACGTGGCAGCATCGGACGTTCCCGTGCACGTGGATGGCGATGGCTTTCCGCTGCGTGTGGGCGACAAGGTCGTGCAGGCGCGCGAGACGCTGATCGAGAGCCTCAAGCTGCGCGGGTTGGTCGAGAGCTGGGAGTCGCGTCCCTCGCGACTTGGGTTGCGCGACTTGGACGCGAGCATGATCGCGCGCGCGAAGGCAGGCAGCGGCCTGTCGGCGATCTCCGATGAGGAATACCTGCTCAAGCGCAAGCTCGCTGACTGCCGCGGGCGTGACCTCGCACTGCGCTGTGGCGCGGAGCTGCTCTTCGCAGCCCATGGCCCCGATCACCCGAATGCGGGCGTGCGGCTGTTTCGCGTCGTCGGTACCGAACGCCGCTTGGGCGCAGAGCACAACGTCGAAGAGCGACCGCGAATCGAAGGCAACCTTGCGCTCGTGCTGGAGCAGACCTTCGGGCAAATGGATGCGCTGATTCGCCGGCCATCTCGCTTGGTCGGCAACCGCTTCCGCACGGTGCCCGAGTACCCGGAGTTCTCCTGGAAGGAAGCGGTGCTCAACGCCGTCGCGCACCGCGACTACGCCGTCGAAGGGCGCACGACCGAGGTGTGGTTCTTCGATGATCGGCTCGAGGTCGCAAGCCCAGGAGGGCTCGTTCCCGACGTCGCGCTCGAGGATCTGCTGCAGCTACGGCGCGTGCACGTGAGCCGCAATCCGCGCACGGTGCGCGCGCTCGTCGATCTCGGGTTCATGCGCGATCAAGGCGAAGGCATCCCGCGTATGTTCGCCGAGATGGAGGGGCTGTTCCTGCCCGCGCCTCAGGTCGACGTTTCAGCGCGCGAATTTCGCATCACGCTGCGCAACACGCCGACGCTCACCGCCGAGGACCGGTCGTTCGTGGCCTCGCTCGGCGCCGAGGAGCTGAGCGACGTCGAGTTTCGCGCGCTGCTGGAAGCGCACCGGCACGGGCGCGTCGACAACTCGCGCATGCGGCAGATCTCGGGGCTGGACACCTTGGGTGCCAGCCAGTTGCTCCGCCGGCTGCGCGACCGTGAGCTGCTCGGCCTCCATCCCGCGGGTGCGCAGAGCTACTACACCCTGGCGAGGCCCATCCCAGACGGGCCCGTCGGCGCTCCCGAGCCGACCGATGCGGCCGATCCACATATGGTCACGACCGATCCACATATGGTCACGACCGATCCACATATGGTCACGACCGATCCACATAT
>CAYNOM010000620.1:0-4354 GCA_964398415.1 uncultured Polyangiales bacterium
CACCGAACACGAGCCAGAGCACGATGAACGGGAGCTCGGACTCGCCCGGCAAGACGTCGACGAACAACACCGTCGCCACGGGTGCGACCACATACTGGCCGAACGCGCTGTCCACCGACGCCAGCGTGGCATCGAGGCCGCTTTGCGGCGTTTCAGCGAGGGCAGTGGGGGTAAGAGCGAGCCACGTGAGCACGAAGAGCAAGCGCGCGAGCATCAGAACCGACCGGCCATCGAGATTCCCTGGGCACCGCGGATCATCAGCGGTGCGAAGGCGAGGCTCTCCGCCGTGGGCATCACCGTCGGCTGCGCGCGATACTCGTTGAGATAGCGGATGGCGCGCTTGGGCCGCGTCCACACGCGCAGCTCGGTGACGGCGATCGTGCCGATGCCCGTACGCAACGCGCCCGTGAGGTTGTCGTCGTAGCCGAGGTACAGGCCGAGAAACCCGCCCACGCCCAGCGTCGCGCCGAGCAGGTGCGTGAACAGCGAGTGCGTGCGCCGTACGGCCGCAGCCTCACCGCGCAGGTACTCCTCGCCCTGGTTTGCCTTGCGGCGCTTTTCTTCGAGCGTGCCCTGGGGCATCTGGCTGAAGCGCTTGTGGCCGTAGCGACCGGGAGTCGGCGCGATCAACACGAGGCTCAGGCCCAAGGTCGAGAACGACGCACCCGTGATCAAGCCCGCACGCTCGGCCTTGTCGTCTTCGAAGGCGGCTTGGGCAGCCTGGCCGCCGGCGAGGAGGCTCATCATCGAGATCCAAGCGCCGAAGTAAGAGCGCGAGCGGGGCTGTATGTCGGCGAGGTAAGCGTCGAGCGCGGCCAGGCGCAGATCGAGCTCGGCCGATTCGACCGCCGGATCCATGAGCCCGGGCACCCCCACGATCGAGGGAGCGGCCTGTGGCACGGGCTCGGGGGCCTGCGCGTCGGCTTCGACCTCTGGGGGCGCTTCGGGAGCGGCGTCTGGGTCCTTCGGTGCAATGTCCGCGGGCGCGTCCCCAGCCGAACTGGGATCGGCCGCGTCAGCACCGGAGGCGGCGGGCTCCGACTCGGGCGCCGCTTCGGCGGGGGGCACAGGCTCAGGCTCTGGGGCGGTCTGCGCTCTCGCGCCAGCCACCACGCTCAGAGGTCCAACGACAACGACGAGGCACAACGCGAGCTTCTTCCAGCACATGGCCGAACCGCATAGCACGAACCGGCTCTCGGACGATACAGGAGCGTGACGCGATGCGACGCCCGCGCTCCGTCGCCCGCGAAGCGTGGACGTCGACCGGGACATCAATAGGGGCTGGCAGGCGCCGCGGCGGCCGTGCGCGGCGCGGCCGTGACCTCGCTGTTGTCCGCCGTCGGCCCGGCGATCGCGGCTTCCTTGTCGGACTCGATCTGAGCGAGCTTCTCTGCGAGCTGGGTCTCGAGCGCCGAGAGGCGATCGTCGAGGGCCGCTTGCAGCTCGACCATGCGCGTCTCGAGGTTCTTGGCGATCTCGGCGAGCTTGTCGTCGCGAGCTGCCGTCAACGAGTGCTTCTCCTCGGCCTTGTCCTTGCCGAGCCCGGCCAGCTGCTCCTGGTACAGCTTCTGGGCCTCGGCGCGATCCTTGGCCGCTTGGCGCTTCGCGTCCTTGCTCGACGCGGCGTACTCGTCCTTGGCGGCCTTCTGCTCGTCGCGTCGCTCGCCCCGGGCCTTGGCCACGGCTCGGCGGTCTTCGCGCTCCGCCTATGCGCGCTTCTGCTTCGCCTCGCGCTCGGCCTGTTTCGCGGCCTTCTTGCGCTCGGCTGCCTGCTCGGGAGTCTCTGCCTCGGTGGGTTCGGCCGCAGCCGGCGCCGCGGGCACGGCGGACACCGCGGGGCTCGGAGCAGCCGCAACGGTTTCAGCAGGTGCGCCGGTCGTCGCAGCCGGCGCCGCCTCCGGTGCGGCCGCCTCGCTCGTACTGTCTTGCGCAACGGCCACAGGGTCCGGCTGCGACGGGCTCTCGACAGGGGCCTGGTGCGTGCTGATGGCGCACGCGCCCAGCGGCACCGTCAGGGCTGCGATTGCGACTACGAATCTCCACTTGTTACGCGTCATGGTCTTGCTCCGAGCCAGGGTTCGAACGCGCCCGCAAAGCATCGAGCCGCGACATTCGGGCGCCAACGACTTCATGTCCCGACGTTGTGTTCGCTTTGCCTCCGATGTGGGTTTTTGTTCGAAACGCACTGCGTTCGCGTCGATTTGGGCGTTTGGGGCTCGGATGGCTGCACTTCTCGTGCGGGCGCAGGCGGGTCCCAGCTTGCGCGGCTCGAGTGCGCCTCACGCAGGCGTCACGGGCGGCCGCTTGGAGCCGCGCTGCGTGCCGCCGAGAGCGCGCGACCGCGACGTCTTGCCCTCTGCCGCGGCGCGTCCCGCAGGATCGGGCCTTTCATGCTATCTCGTGGAGAAGGCCATGGCCGTTCTTGCAATCTGGCAGGACCGTCCTCGGTGGCATCCTCCCACGCAATCTGGAAGGACCGTCCCCTAATGGCGCTTTCGTCCCCGACCGCGCTCTGCTCCCGGTCCCTCTCCCGTCGCGGCACCGCCGACCTCGACGGCGGCGTTCAACCGGCCATACTTCCGGAACAGACCGGATCAGCCAGACGCCGGAAGCTGCATGCGCTGCTGCACACCATCGATGCCTTCCTCTCCGCAAGGAGGGCCGGATAGACGGTCTTGCCGACTTACCTGCCGCGGACTGGAGAATCTGGGGAGGCACCGATGACCCAACTCGATCTCAACAACCTCCGAAAGCGCGTCGAGGAATCGCTCAATGATACGGATGAGGGATTTGTCTTCTGTGACGTCGAGCAGGATGCAGTTCGCACTCATGACCGAGACCGACTCGTACAATTCCTTGCCACGCGCTTCCACGTCCGGGTCGCTGAAGAGGATCTCCACGAGATGCCTCGAGCCACAGCCTTCAACGTCGCTAAGCGAGTGATCCATGGCATCGCTTCCGGAGTGCACGCGCCTCCGGACCACAGTGACCTGGCACACCAGTTCATCCACAGCTTCGCCTACGATGCACGCTTCTATTCGACATACGCCTACAAGCCAAATCAATCCGAAGGCTTTTCACTGCGGGGAAAGACCTTGATCGGTGCCACGCTGGAGGAAGGCATCCTGGTCTGTGACAAGGACAGCGTCGGCATCCTGTGGGCCGGTGACTGCGACTAGGCCCAGGTGTGGCCGTCGCTCCAGCGCGGCGCCCCGCGAACCGCCCCCGGCCGTCCCTTATTTTCCTTAGTTGAGTTAGCAATCCACCCGCTGTTTTGCCCCGCATTGCGCCACCCTTGGTTCGCGCGACACGCGAAGCAAGGCGGAGCGCCTTGGTGCTGCCGAGCACGACAGACAGACGAATCAGTTCCCCTTACTCGGAGAGAAGTGCACCAAGTGCAGCCGGCCATCAGGCATCTTCGCAACGCGAATCGTCACGTGCCCCCAACTAACCTCAACGGGAGCGGCACCCTTCTGCGAGTTGTATCCCTGGCGAATCGTCGACAGCTTGAAGGATCCGCCCGCCGTAGTCGTGCCATCCGCCGGCAAGCGAGCGATATCATCGGCGTAGTGGTTTAGAGCGTCGCGGAGGTCTTGCGCGCCCTGGCGCCCGCTCCGATAAACCGTCGTATTGGCCTTATTCGGACGTGCCTGCGAGAGCTGGATGGGGTCCGTGCCCTCTGACGGAACATGGGCCCGAGTGTGGCCTACGTTAGAGCCAGGCCCCGCGACGTTCTCTGACGAATCAACAAGGGCCTCGGCCTTCGCCCTGGTCCACGAGTTACCCTTGCTTGCTCCGGGCGCTTGGGCAACTTGTGCGGGCTCCACGGGCGCCGGTGGTGGTTTCGGTGAAGCAGAACTCGCCTTGGCTGGCGGCCCAGAAGACAGCGTGTTCTGAACCTGCGTGCTCAGGTACTTGAAAGCCGCCCCAATGATTGCCGCGATCGTGACGTTGCGGACTGACTCGGATGTCGAGCTCCCGTAGAGCCCGCCGCCCACGTAGGCATCCACAACCGAGACAATGTAGTTGTAGGCTGCGGCTCCGACTTCGCCTCGATCGTACTGCCGATACGACGCGCTAACGCGGGCGCTTACGACGTCTAGTACGTACTGAAGCGTCATGCGCGAGCTGTCAGGGTCTTGCGCATGAGCCCTCTCGATCACGTTCAGCAGGTTGTCCAGCGACTTCTGGTCGTAGCTCGCTGCCTCCGCCTCAGTGAAGGCCTTATCAATCGCCTGGCGGTGAGGGTTCTCGGCCGCCTGCAACCCCAACGGGTCCCGCGCCTGCAGCAGATTCCCACTCACGTAGTGGTACGAATTCCCCGCCTCGCCCCCGCCAGCCGCATGCACGCTCA
>CAYNOM010000621.1:0-4352 GCA_964398415.1 uncultured Polyangiales bacterium
CACTCAAGCTCCGTATGGCCGCCGGAAGCGGAGCCGGGGAGACGCCGCGGCGTCGGAGCCCGACCTGATCGTGCACAACGAGCCACGCTCTACTGTGGCCGAGTGCTGTCGCACGATCCGCACGAACATCACCTTTCAGTCGGCGGACCATCCGACTCGCGTCATCGGCGTGACGAGCGCGCTGCCACGCGACGGCAAGACCACGGTGGCCATCAGCCTCGCCATTACGCTGGCACAGAGCGGCAAGCGCGTCTTGCTCATCGACACCGATTTGCGCAAGCCGCGCCTGCACAAGGCTTTCAAGGTTCCCGCCAGCACGGGGGTCACCTCGGTCATCGCAGGCGAGGCGACGCTCGAGGAGGCCACTCAAGCGACGGGTATTCCAGGCCTGTCGCTTCTGCAGTGCGGCCCCTTGCCTCCGAACCCCTCGGAGCTCCTGCACACGAAGCGCTTCGCCGAGCTCGCGCAGGAGGCGCGGGACACCTTCGATGCGGTGGTGTTCGATACGCCGCCACTCGGCGCCGTCACCGATCCAGCCATCATCTCGTCTCTGGTCGACGGAATGCTGCTCGTGATTCGGTCTCGCGTCACCACGCGTGCCGGTGTCGACTCGGCCGTGCGCCAGCTCCGCGCCGTATCGGCACCAGTGCTCGGCGTCGTGCTCAACGATGTCGACCTGACGGAAGGCTCCTACGGCCCTTACTATGCCTACTACAAGGGCTACTACGCCGAGGAGCCGCCGAGCGGCACAAAGCGCGAAGCTCAGCCCAGCGCTTGAGATCCGGCCGAGGCGCTAGACGATGCAGCAAGTCGAACCCCAGCTTCCTACAAGAGCGCCGCGCGAGCCCGACGCCGGGCTCCGCGTGCTCGTGCTTCACCAGCACTACTGGCCGGAGATCGCGGCCACCGCGCAGGTGCTCTCCGACCTCTGCGAAGACCTGGTTTCGTTTGGCCACGACGTGAAGGTCGTGTGCGGCCAGCCTTCCTATCGCGGCGCAACCGAACGACGCCCGCGACTCGAGACCCACCGCGGCGTTCAGATCGAGCGGGTCTGGTCCTATGTCCCGGGCAAGCGCGGTATTCCGCAGCGGCTCGCCCACTACGCAAGCTACTTCGGCAGCTCTCTGCAGCGTGCCCTGAGTGAGCGCCCCGACGTGTGCTTCGTGATGTCGACACCTCCGCTCCTTTTGGGCGTGGCTGGCAGCGCTTTGCGCAGGTTGCGGGGCTGCCCCTTCGTTTACTCTGTTCAAGATCTCTACCCGGATATCGCCGTCCACCTGGGTGTCGTGCCCGAGGGGGGCCTCGTGTCCCATGCGATTTCGTCGGTCGCCAACGCGTGCTACCGCGAAGCGGCCGCTCTCGTGACTCTGTCAGGAGGCATGGCGGACAAGCTCGGCTCGAAGGGCGTGGCGGCGAGCAAGATCCACGTCATCCCCAACTGGGCAGACACCGACGCCATCAGGCCCGTTGCGCGCGACAACCCCTTCGCGCGGGCGCACGATCTCGCAGAACGCTTCGTCGTGCAGTACTCGGGCAACCTCGGGCTGAGTCAGGGACTCGACACCGTCCTCGACGCCGCGCGGATGACCCAGCAGCTTCCCATCGTCTGGCTCTTCGTCGGCGACGGCAACGCGCGCGAGCGATTGCTTTCCTCTGCGCGAGAGCGAAGGCTCGACAATGTACGCTTTTTGCCCCCACAACCGCGAGAGGGGCTCTCCGAGTTGCTCGGCTCCTGCGATGTGGGCCTCGTCCCGATGCAACGCGATGTTTCCCACGATCTCGTGCCCTCCAAGCTCTACGGGATCATGGCCGCGGGTCGTCCCGTGCTTGCCGCCGTAGACCAAACCTCTGAGGTCGCCCGCACCGTACGCGCCCACGATTGTGGTTGGGTGGTGCCTCCCGAGTCCCCACACGCCATGGCCGAGGCAGCGAGGCGCGCCTTTGAAGTGCCACGCACCGAGCTGCACGAGGCGGGGCAACGCGGGCGGACTGCCTGCCATTCCGCTTACTCGCGCAGCGCCGTGACTCGACGCTACGACACCGTGCTGCGCCAGGTGGCCGCGAGACAGATCGTTGTCGGAGGCGCCGCATGACCGACGCCGCGCCCGAAAGTCATCGCTCGCGTACCGAACGCGACGAACCCCTGCGCATTCGACCCCAGCCCTGGGGTTCTCTCGGGCGCTCCTCACGCCTGAACCTCATCGGCCCTGTCGCCGGCCCGCGCGGTGGCGGCATCGGAATGGTGATGTCCGGTGCGTTCGACGCCCTGCGCGAGGTCGCAGACGTGCACCTCGTCCAGCACCGCTCGGCTGACCCACCTTCCCTCAGGCGACTCCGCTACCTCGCCGAGTGGGCGCGCGCCATGACGGCGCACCCCGCGTTCAACCTCTACCTGCACGTCGACCTCGCGCGCTTGGAGGCTCTGTTTCCGCCGGGCCTCAGGCCCCCCTATGGCATCTTCATTCACGGCATCGAGCTTTGGCGCCCCATCAGCCGAGCCGCCCGCGCGGCCCTCGAAGAGGCGTCCCTTCTGCTCACCAACTCTCACACCACGCTGCGCATCGCGCGCGAGCACCATCCCTGGTTGCCCGATGCCACCGTCGTGCATCTTGGGCTCTCGAGGGACCCTCCCGCCCCCGGTCCTTGGCCGCGTCCCGCACGCGTGCTCTTCTTCGCACGCCTCGAAACCACGGAGCGCGAAAAGGGCCAAGACCTCATGCTCGACGCATGGCCCGCGATCAGCGCGGCACACCCAGATGCCGAGCTCGTCTTCGCCGGCGCTGGCAGCGATCTGCCACGCCTTCGCGCGCGTGTGGCCACCGAGGGCCTACGCAACGTGCGCTTCGAGGGCTTCGTGAGCGAAGAGCGGAAGTGGGAGCTCTTGCGCACCTCGCGCATGCTCGCCTTCCCGTCGACGCAAGAAGGATTCGGCCTGGTGGCGATCGAGGCTGCAGCCGTAGGCACCCCTGTGGTTGCCATCGAGAACACCGCAATCGCGGAGGTGTTCGAGGCCGGAGCCGGAGCACTTCTGATCCGACGGGATCAGCCTGGAGCCGACAGCATGATTGCCGCTTGCCACACACTGCTATCCGACGCGGAGCATGCGCACACCCTCGGACGCGCGGGCTTCTCCCTCACCAGGCGCTTGCACTCGCGCGCTTCCTTCGAGGCGCGCCTTCGAACCGCACTCAACGTGGGCGCCGCAGCGAACAGCGATGGAGGAGTGATGTGAGAGGCGACGGCACGAGGTTGTTCTGCGGTGTCTTCACGAGTACGGTGGTCCGCGAGGCGGGGTACGTGAAGGCGGATGCCGCAGCGAGGCTCGAGGCACACCGCGGAGAATCGCCCAACGTCGGGGCAGCTAGGCGCTTTCACCCAACAGAGGGCCACGGACCAGCCCGAGTCCCCGGTCACTACCCCATTAGGTCCCGGAACTCTGCCAAACCACTACCGCCGCCGTGACCGACCGTATGCCTGAGATGTTAAGTCCTATAGCTGAACATGGACCATCCCCCTCCACGCTCCGGAAGCCGGAAGGCAACGGGGTCGCTCGCCCCTGGAGTAACCGTGGCCGTTAGCACTGTCGACCGTGACGTGGTGATCGACGCGCATCGCGTAGAGGCGCGTTATTGGCTCGACCTGTGGAACTTCCGAGAGCTGCTCTACTTCCTCACGTGGCGCGACATCCTGGTGCGCTACAAGCAGACGGTGATCGGCATAGCGTGGGCGGTGATTCGGCCCTTGCTCACGGTCGTTGTGTTCACTTTGGTGTTCGGACGGATCGCCAAGCTGTCGTCAGGACAAGTTCCGTACGTGCTGCTAGTGGCTGCTGGCACGTTGCCGTGGCAGTTCTTTGCGTCCGCGCTCGGCGAAGCCAGTGGCAGCTTGATCAACAACTCGCAGCTCGTCTCCAAGGTCTACTTTCCCCGGCTGATACTGCCCACCAGTGCGGTGCTCACAGGCTTCGTCGACTTCGCCATCACGCTGGTGTGCACCTTGCTGCTCATGCTGGCGTACGGAGTGATCCCCGACGCGAGATTCTTCGCGCTGCCGCTCTTCGCGGCCATCGCGTTTCTCACGGCCGTCGGTGCGGGCCTCTGGCTCGCGACCATGAACGTCAAGTACCGCGACTTTCGTTACATCGTGCCGTTCGTTGTCCAGTTCGGCCTCTACGTGAGCCCGGTTGGCTTCGCGACGGCGGAGGTGCCGGAGAAGTGGCGCACGCTCTACGCGCTCAATCCGATGGTGGGCGTCATCGACGGCTTTCGCTGGTCCTTGCTACGAGGTGAGGTTGAGCCGTACTGGCCCGGTTGCTCAATTTCCAAATCTCCTGATATTTTCTCTGCTAATTC
>CAYNOM010000622.1:0-4327 GCA_964398415.1 uncultured Polyangiales bacterium
GGCTGTCTTCGACATCGCAGGGCTTGCCGAGCACATTCCCCTCGAGCACCACGGTGGTATCGGCCCCGATGAGCACGCAGCGCGCAGAAGGCGTGAGCGAAGCCGCCACCGCCCGTGCCTTCGCTTCGGCGAGACGGGCGACGTAGGCCGTGGGCAACTCGCCCTCCCCGGGCGTCTCGTCGATCTCCGAAACCCGCACCTCGAAGCCGATCCCGAGCTGCTCGAGGATCTCACGCCTGCGCGGAGACGCCGACGCGAGAATGATGGGACAAGGCGGCGTCACACCCGGCCCTCGCCCAGATTCCGCTTCACGCGTCGCACGTACGTGAGGCTCACCTGGGTGGCGTCGAGCTTGAGCACCTTGGCCATCTCGGCGACGAAGCCACGCACGTAGACGACCGCTGGCAGCGCGCCGAAGTCGTCGTCTTCGATGGCCTGCAAGTACGAAAGGCTGATCTTGGTACGACGGGCGATCTGTTTGAGCTCGATGCCTTGCGATTCGCGCACCGCGCGCAAGAGCGCCCCGTCGAACTCGGTCTCCGGCGTAATGGTCGGCGGAGGAGGGAGATCGCGCGTCCGCGTCGTCGTGTCGATCTCGTCGTCTTCGGGCGCTTGCTCCTCGGGGAACACGCTGAGCTCATACGGACGCCTGCGCGTGCGATCGAGCAAGACGTCGAAGGCCTCTTCGAGGCGCGCGCGCACCCCGGAAAGCTCCGCGTCCGTGAACAACCCGTAGCAGCACAGGGCCTCTTCGTCATAAACGTCGCGCACCCGGCGATAGGCACGGCGAATCTCTTCGTCGGTCGCGCCGCGGTCGACCTCGAGCAGGTCGTGATGGGTGCCCGGCGGAACGGTACGCAGCGTGCGCGCACCCTTTCCGGTTTCGATGGCGATGAGGCGGCGCGCAAGCTTCTCGATGTGCTTGCTGGCCTTCGTGCTCGGGCTCTTCACGAGCAGCGGCTTTCGGGCGCGCGTGCAGGTCCACACGGTGTCGTCGAAGTCGATGTAGCCGATGTAGTCGAAGTCGATGCCGAGGCGCTGCCACACCGCGCTCTTCATGCTTTCGCCGAGCTCCAGGTCTGCGCGCACGCGGGTCTGATTGACGACCACATGCAGCTCGAAGCTCACGAGCAGTCGACGCGCGAGGTCGCTCAGCGGATGCTCGTCGGCTTCCATCGCCTCCACGAGCTCACGCGGCGGCGGCAGGCCACCGAGCTCTGCCGCGAGTGCCTCGATCTCTTCACGCGCCTCGGGCGATGTCGTCGAGCGACACAGCTCGCGTAGGAAGAGAGCGCGCGCAAAGCGGTAGGTGCCCTCGACCGCGGCTGGCTCGGGCACCGTCACGTAGAGCGCCACGTCAGCATCCGCGAAGGCATCGAGCAGCTCCGTCTCGAGACCGGAGCCGAGGTCGAGCACCATGTAGTCGCAGTCGAGCGCGCCCAGGGCCTCGAACAACTCGGCGCGGGTGCGCGGTCGCGGACGGAAGGCCGCGCCGTCGGCGACCCCGCCGTCGACGAAGAACAACCCAGGCACGGCGGCCGGCACGAGCTCGAGGCGGTCGTCGTCAGGCGCGGAAACCGACTGCGATGGCAACACGGGTGGCAGCCCGAGCAGCGTGTGCAGGTGCGCTCCCGCACGGTCTGCGTCCACGATGACCGTCGTACGCCCCAGGCTCGCCAAGTAGACCGCCAGATTGGACGCGATGACAGTCTTGCCTGCGCCGCCCTTGCCGCCCGACACGGCGATCACTCGCTTCTCGCGCTGACCCGTGCGCTTGATGCTGGCCCCGCGGAACGCGCCCCGAAACAAACGCGCATCGGCGAGCTCGGCGTCCGCCACTTTCGGATTCGGATCTACTTCGGTGTCGGACACGGCCGGGCGGGTCTACCAACGCCCTTCCCCCTGTGCAAACAGCCCGCGCGTCCGAGGCTCCCCCAATTCAGGTGGTCCAGGTGGCTTCGAAGGTGTCGCGATCGTCCCCCACGGACACCGACTGCGCGAGGCGCACCGAGGCACCATGGGCGCCTGCAAGGCGCAGGCCCTCATCGAGCACCCCCAACATCGCCACCGCGTTGGCCAGAGACGGCTTGGGCGGGCCGTGCACCTCCATGCGCCCGTAGCCCCGACCCACGCGGATCACGCGCGCCTCGCCCGCGGCGAAGTAGCGGTTCCAGATGTCGGACGTCATCGAAAAGAACAGCTCGGGCGTGATGTTCTTGAACATGTCGACGCGCTCGCCGCTGTAGTAGTGCGCGCGCGTGAAATGCCGGCCCGCATCAGCGATCTGCGCTCGGTCTCCATCGCCGAACTCGCGATCCAGCGCGTCGAGCACCCCCGCGAGGGCGCTCGCGGCGCACCAGTGATCGTCGAGCTCACGCGTCGAGAGCTCGCGCCGCCACGACTCGTCGAGCAGCGACAGCACGACGCGGACCTCCTCCTTGCCAAAGCGCTGCTCGAAGTGATCGAGCAGGCCGCGCACGAGCTCCGAGCGAACCACGTTGGGGACGGTGCCGAGCGCCCCCGAGCCAGGCACGTCGCTCTTCGCCCGCGGACGCGACGAACGCACGAGGCCTTCTCGTGCGCGCAGCTCGCGCAGATCGACCGTGAAGGTGTCGGTGGGCTCGGGGTCTTCCGCACGCGGCGTCGAAGCGCCGAACGGCACCAGGGCCCAGAGCATGTCGGCGCAGGTCTGAAACCGATCGACGGCACGCAGCGCGAGGGCGCGCCGCGCCACGGCCTCGAGCCCCTCGGGCACGTCCTTGCGAAACACCCGCATCGGAGCGATCTCGCCCGACAGGATGCGCTGACACAGCTCCGGCAAGTTGGAGCCATCGAAGGGTCGATGCCCGGTCAACATCTCGAACAGGATCACCCCCACGGCATAGATATCGACGCGCGGGTCGCGACCCTTGGCACCACGGATCTGCTCCGGGCTCGCGTAAAACGGCGTGGCCATCGTGAATCCGGTGGGCGTGAGGTCGACGAGCCGCTCGCGCTCGGCAATGGCATCGGTGAAGGTCGAGATGCCGAAGTCGAACACCTTCACGAAGTCGGGCTCGCCGTAGCGCGGCGTGATCAGGATGTTCTCGGGCTTGAGATCGCGGTGCACGATGCCGCGCGCGTGCGTCGCCGCGAGGGCGTCGAGCACGAGACCGGCGATGCGGGCGGCGCGTGTCGTCTCGAGCGGACCTTGGCGAAGGACCTTCTTGAGACTCTTGCCGCGCACGTACTCCATCACCAGAAACGGCGCGCCGCTCGGCTCTTGCCCCATGTCGAGCACCTCGACGATGTTGGGGTGGCCGATCGACACGGTGGTGCGCGCTTCGCGCTGGAAGCGCTGAATCACGACGGCGTCATCCGCCAGGTTCGCGTGCAAGAGCTTGAGCGCCACGATCTTGCCGATGGAGGTGTTCTCGGCCTTGAAGACGGTGCCCATGCCGCCGTGCCCCACTGCGCGCAGCAGCCGGTACTTGCCCGCGATCAGGGTTCCGATGAGCGCCCCCGTGTCCGGGACGCGGCGGCGTGGGGAGGCCTTGGGCGATTCGGACATGCGTACCAAAGAGCAGGATAACCGGGAGGGGGCAGCCGCGTCAGCGTTCGTGCGACGCAACTTGTCGCTGAGGTGGGCCGATAGGGGCAGCATGACGAGACGATGCAACATGTGGGTGCAGGTGGCCCTGCCCATGCTCTTCACCGCCTGCATGCCAGGGGACGCGGTGCTCTCCCACGGCCGCGACGAGAGCCGCGTGCTCAGCCTCGCCATCCTGGATGCGCAGGGGGTGGCTTGGCCCGCGCAGGGCACGCCCCGCATGCCAACCCTGCGCCTCGCCCTGAGCCAGCCGCTATCGCGTCCCGAGCGGCGCGTCTTTCTCAGTCGCGATCTGCCAAGTGACGCGCTGCTCGACGATCTGCTCGATCCGCCATTGCGCAAAGACAGCCAAGCTCAGCTCGTGGCGCTCACGATCGAGAGCGCGGGTGCTGCCCTCGACGCCGTGCCCCAAGGACCGCTCGAGCCGGGAACGCGCTACACGCTGGTGGTCGCCGACGACCCCGAAGCGCCGTTCATGGCCACGTTCGAGGTGTCTACGAGCCCTTCGGCGGGGGCCCGGCTCGCCGAGAGCTTTCCCGGCGATCAAGCCCACGGCATCGCGCCCAATCTGCATGCCCTGCTGTTTCGCTTCGATGGCGCGCTCGGCCCGATCCCAGAAGGCGCAGTCAGCCTCGTTGCAGGCTCAGGCACGCCGCTGGCGGTCGATGTCGAGGTGACGAGCTGTCGTGATGCCGGCCTGCCCGCTGACCGTGCCCTTCGGCAGGCGCGCGGGCCAGC
>CAYNOM010000623.1:0-4305 GCA_964398415.1 uncultured Polyangiales bacterium
ATCATAGGGCTTGCTGCCATCCCCGTACTCGGCCGGCGCGGGGGCGACGACATCGTAAGCGGGCGCGAGCTCGCGGCGGCCATCCCGACATTCCTAGACCGAGAGTTCGGAGACCGAGTCGCCGTCGGTTCCTCCCAGCTTGCGGGCGTCGCAGCCCGCCTCAGCGTGCGGTCGCCCGTCGAGCTCATGGGCGCTCCCGGGCCGCTCGACTTCGACGCCCGAGGCGACGTGGAGGTGAACGTAGCCGTTGGCTGTTTACAGCGCGACGCCATAAGCCTCGTTGCGGTCCGGGCGTCCGAGCTGTATTACCGAGCTGGGCGCGTTGCAACCATGTTCCTCGGGCAGCTGAGTTCGACTTTCCGACCTCGCTGAGCAAGGCTCTCAGATGCCCATCTCGCACTCCACGAACGGCTCTTCACCCGCGCCCGCCGGCACCGAAGCTCCAGTTGGCGACGGTCTCGACGATCCGCGCATGTTCGAGACTCAGAGGCTCGAGAGCGTGGGCCTCATGGCGGGCGGGATTGCGCACGACTTCAACAACCTGCTCACGGTCGTAGTTGGCCGCGCGTCTCTGGCGCTCATGAAGCTCAGCGGCGATCATCCTGCACGCGCAGACATCGATGAGCTGCTCTCTGCAGCTCGCGCCGCCGCGCACCTCACGCGTGAGCTCTTGGCGTACGCAGGCCGGGGGCGCTTCGAGATTCGTCTGCTCGACGTGTCCGAGCGTGTGGACGCTCTGCTCGACTTGCTGTCGGCGAGCTTACCCAAGAGTGCTCACATGTCGCGGCACCTCGCGCGCTCTCTTCCATCCATCGAGGCGGACCTCGGCCAGTTCCAGCAAGTCGTCATGAACCTGGTGCTCAATGCGGCCGAGTCGCTGCCCGAGGGGCTCGGCAACATCACCGTGACCACCGGGCTCGAGCAGAGCGAGACGCCCTCCGGTGGTCGCGTCTACGTCGAGATCTCGGACGATGGCTGCGGCATCGACGAAAGCACACGCGCGCGCATCCTCGAACCGTTCTTTTCCACCAAGGGTACCGGGCGCGGGCTCGGCCTTGCCGCAGTGAACGGCATCCTTCGTGCGCATGGCGGCGCTCTCTCCATCGAGAGCACACCTGGTGTGGGCTCACGCTTTCGCGCGTATTTTCCGGCGAGCGCGCAGCAGGCCGACATGGTCAGCCGATCGAGCTTTGCCGTCCACGCACAGATGGGGGGAACCGTGCTCGTCGTCGACGACGAGGCGGCCATCCGCCAGGTCGCGCGACTGACCCTCGAACACATCGGGTACACCGTGTTGGAAGCAGCAGGCGTCCAGGAGGCGATCTCCGTGTTCAAGGCTCACATGGACGAGATCGACATCGTCCTGTTGGACGTGACCATGCCGGATGGCAGCGGCGTCACCGCCTGCGAGAAGATCCGCGAGCTACGCCCCGACGTGCCCGTGGTGCTGTCGAGTGGCTTCGACGAGCGGGAGGCGGCGGGGCGCTTCTCCGGCGACCCCCGTACTGCCTTCCTACCCAAGCCATACACCCCCGCCCAGTGCGCGACGTGCTTCGTGACCTTACTCGATCGCATTCGCACCGAGGCCGAGAGCGGACGGTAAGCTTCACCCGAAAGAGCTCCTCTTTCGCAGCAAGGAAAGGCCCATCGCCCTGTGGAACCCACGACCGCGCAGCCATTCCCGACGAATGAGCGCGCCGAGGACGAGGGGGGCAGACGCCACTCCGCGTCCAAGTTCGCCGTGGTGTGTGAGCTCGGCCAAGGCGGCATGGCCGACGTGCTCCTCGCGATCGCGCGCGGACCCGCAGGGTTCAACAAGCTGGTCGTGCTCAAGCAAATCCGCGGGAACCTGGCCCGGGACGAGCGTTTTCTGCAGATGCTGTTCGACGAGGCTCGTCTCTCTGCGCAGCTCAATCACCCGAACATCGTTCAAACCAACGAGGTCGGGATCGACGCAGACAGACACTACGTCGCCATGGAGTACCTCGAGGGGCAGTCGCTCTCGAGCGTGCTCAGACGTTTGGGAGCGACGACGCGCGAGCTCTCCATCGGCCTTTCGCTACGCATCGCGGCCGACGCCCTAGCGGGCCTCCACTATGCGCACGAGCTGTCCGACTTGTCGGGACGGCCGCTCCAGATCACCCACTGCGACGTGTCGCCCCACAACCTGTTCATCACCTACGCAGGGCAGGTGAAGGTGCTCGACTTCGGACTCGCCAAGGCGCTGTCGAGCTCGGTGGAGACGACGTCGGGAGAGGTCCGAGGCAAGCTCTACTACATGGCGCCAGAGCAGGCCGCGGCTCGACCCGTGGATCGTCGCTCGGACATCTTTTCGCTCGGCGTGGTGCTCTGGGAAATGCTCACCGGCCGACCGCTGTGGAGCGGCCATACCGACATCGCCGTGGCGTGCCATCTGCGCTTTGGCGAGATCCCACGCATCACGTCGGGCGCGCGTGATCTGCCCAAGTCGGTCGTTCAGGTCTGCGCCAAGGCGCTCGCGTTCCGACCCGAAGATCGGTTCGAGACGGCCGCCGACTTCCGCGCGGAGCTGGTGGCGATTCTCGACGAGCTCTATCCGCGCGTGACGAACGAGGTGCTAGGCGACCTCGTCACGGAGCTGTTCGCCCAAGAGCGCACCGAGGTCCGCGGCCTGATCGAAGCGCGCTTCGCGGAGCTCCGTGCCGAGCCCTCGCTGTCCGAAGAGCTCTCGGTGCTCGAACAGCGCGAACAGCCCGGAGCAGGCCACCGCGCACCATCGCCGAAAGCGAGGTGGCCGCACGCGGTGTTCCTGTCGCTTACGATGCTTACCCTCGGCGCGCTCGTCGTCGCGCTCCTGATGATACGGAGCCAGCAGGCGCCCCTACCCGCCCCAGCGTCTTCACGGGCCGCGCGCCCCGCAGCCACAACGGTCACCCCCGCGCTGGTCAGCGTGGAGGTTCGAGCGCACCCCGAGCATGCGCGCATCTATTGGGATCAGCGTCCCGTCGAGGGCAATCCCTTTCGCGGCCGTCTTGTCGCGGACGGCGCGATTCACGACATCCGCGCCGAAGCGCCAGGTTATCTCCCGTACTCGACGAGCATCCGGCTCAGCCGCGACGCGACGCTCGATTTCGCCCTGACGGCTCTGCCCTCGGCGCGCGTTCGCAAGACGGCGCGGCCGCGTCCGCGCGCACAGCCCAGGGGCACGTTGCCGAGCGGCGCGCAGGAAGCGAGCGTCGGCGACGAGCCAAGAGCTCCCCCACCCAAGGCAAGCAGCCCGAGCGTCGAGGAGTTCGAGGATCCATGGGGAGGGAAGTGATCTACCTTCGCGCGCTCCTACTCGGCTCGTGGCTGCTGCTCGCCCCGTCGGGCAGCGACGCACAGACGCCTGCGCACGATGAGCCTGCGACGCCTGCGCGCGACGTGGCTGCCGAAGCACGTGCCCGCTTCCAACGAGGCGTCGAGCTGTACCGAGCAGGAGATCTACGCGGGACCCTCGCCGAGTTCGAGCGGGCCAACGAGCTGCGAAAAAGCCCGCTCCTTTCGCTCTACATCGGTCGGGTCGCGCTCGAGCTGCGCCTCTTTGCGCGCAGCTATCGTGCCTTCGAGCAGTTCCTGGCGGCGCCTCTCGACGCATCTTCGGCAGAGCAGCGCGAGGAGGCGGAGACGAGACTCCGCGAGCTGCGCTCACGAGTGGCCTTCGTGAGCATCGTGACCAACGTGGCCGGCGCGCGCCTCAGCGTCGACGACGTGCCTCGGGGTGAGGCCCCCCTTGGTTCCCCGCTTCTGCTCGACGTGGGCATGCACCGGATTCGCGCGTCCAGGGAGGGGTATGCCGCTGTCGCAAAGGTCGTCACCGTGGGCGGTGGCGACAGCGTGACGGTGAGCCTGGAGCTCGAGCCGCACGAGCCGCTCCGAAGGGTCGAAATGGTGGAGCCCGTACGACCGCTTGCGGCGGACCAGCCGCGCGACGAAGCGCGTTCCGTGATGACTCCGCTCTCCTGGGCCGGCTTCTCCAGTGCTTTCGCCATGGTCGTCGCGGGGGGCATCACGGGCGGCCTTGCGATCAAGACCTCGAGGGACCTCGATGACCGGCGCTTCGTAGGTGACCAGGGCAGGGACGAGTTCGAGCGCGAGTCCGACAGGGTGCATCGTCTGTCTCTGACCTCGGACCTCCTTTTCGTGGCGGCAGCCGTGACAGCAGGAACGACCCTCGGCGTCGTGCTCGTTCGCGCGCGAAGAAGATCGAACACAGCGGCCGCCGCCACCCGCATGCTCGCTGCGCCGACCCCGACGGGACTCGTCATTCGAGGAGCCTTCTAGCGG
>CAYNOM010000624.1:0-4299 GCA_964398415.1 uncultured Polyangiales bacterium
GAGGCGCAGTGCGCGCGGGCCGACCGACCACTCGCCGTTCACGGGGTTGCCGAGCAGCGAAATGCTACCCCCGTCCTTCGCCGCCTCCGTGACGCTCGACACGGCCAGCGGCGCACTCGCCCGAAGGTAGAGATCCATCAGCGAGGCCTGAGGCGTGCCACCGAGGTACTCCACCTGCAGCGTGACCGCGGTCGCTCCGCCTTCAACGCGCTTGTCCAAGAGGCGAAGGCTGAGCGGGCACGCGCTTTGCCCTGAGCCTGCGCAGCTAGGACAGCGGCCCCCGCACCCATCGTCGCATTGTGAGCCCATGCAGTTCGGCTCGCAGACGCAGAAGCCCGCCTCGCACACCTGCCCTGCTCCGCACTCCCCGCACTGCTCGCCGCACAGCTCACCGCAAGCAAAGCCCGAGCCCACGCACGTGTCGCCACACTGCTCCTTGGGCACCCAGCGACCGCTCGCGTCCTGCACGTAGCCGTCCGGGCAGGGGCAGGCTCCGCCACAGCCGTCCGGCAGGCACTCGTTGTCGTCACACTGGGGGCGGCAGACGCACTGTCCCTGCACGCAGGCCTGGCCGTCCGCGCATCCTCCCGCGCAGTCTTCGGTGGTGCACTTGCCAGCGACACACTCCCCCGACGCGCAGCCGCACGTGTTTCCACAGCCGTCGGGCGCGCCGCAGGAAGCGGACTCGCAGCTCGGAGCACAGGTGCGCTCGCGCGGCTCGGTCCCACAGGCCAGCGCCGCCGCCAGCAGCGGGACCAGTGAGAGAATCCGAAGCGTGCCCCAGCGCATGCGGTGCCTCAGTTCGTCACGATGGGGCGTGCGTTGTACCGGAAGTACAACACGATGTCCTCAATGACCGGTTGCTCGTTCTGGGGGAGCCCCTCACCGAACAGCCAGGCTTGTTCCTCGTCGACCAGCGGGATGATGAGCTTCCAGTCGGGCGAGCCAAGGCTGCGGTCACGCGCGAAGTACTTGAAGCAGCCTTCGAGTTGTCCCGGCACGACCGGGTCCCCGAGGCCCCACGCGTTCTCGCACGCCTTGAACCCGCTCGACTGGGTGATGAAGGACGGCGGGGCCTGGAGCTGCCCCCACGCGCTCTCAGGCGTGTAGCCGACGATGTAGCTATTTACCTTGGGCTCGACAGGCGTGAGCTTCTCCTGACAGTCACGCACGTAGTCGGTGTTGCCTCGCCACAGCTCGTAGGTGATCGTCTTGTCGCTGCGTAGGCGAGTCCCCACGACATTCACCGCCACAGTGCCCTGGCCGCTGCGACCCCCGACGAGGAAGTGGTTACACTCCTCGGGGTTGACCATGTAGCGCTGCGGCGCGCCGCCCGCGGTCCCTCGGTCGTTGAGCCAAATGGCAAAGGGGATCTCGAGCTGGGTGCGCATGCCGCTCGCACGAGGTCGCCTGCGCAGAAAGCGGCTGGACGTGATCTCGTTGTGAAACTGCTGCCCCACGGTGATGATCGAGCCGTTCACTTCCATCTGCCTCAGCTCAGGAAAGAGCTGCTTCTGAAGGGAGAACTCGAACACCTCCTGGTTGTTCACCGCGTCGCAGTCGAGGCCCTGCGTGCCGCAGTAGTTTCTCTCCATCGTGTCCAAGGTCTTGATGAAGTCGCGGATGTCTTTGACCGTGAGGATGCTGAAGACCTGGTTCTGCATCGCCGTCACGTCCTTGCCGAGGTTGTAGCGATGGGCGAAGGCCTGAGCCATCTTGTAGACGTCGGTCAAGATCTCGCGGAATTCGATGTTGGCCTGCTGAACGAGCCCGTTGCGCACGAGCACGCTCCCCGACTCACGCCCCAGCAGGTGATCGACGATGTTCTCGATCCGCTCCATGTGGCGGAAGGCCGTTTGCGAAGCCTGGTACTTGAGGTCCTGGATACGGACCTCGTTGTTGTACCGCTGCTGCATCACGGCGTTGTACTCGAAGGTGAGGTTCTCGATCTCGGTGACGAGGTTGTCGAGCCCCATGCGCATCTGCTCGAGCTGCAGGTACTGCGCGTTCTTGGTGAGCTTGAGCTCCTTGTTGCGCGCCATCTTTCCCATGCTGAGCCGCAGCGTGTCCGTCGCCGCGGCGTAGGCCACCTGAGCCACCGTGTACAGCGCGTTCGATGCGATCTTCTGCGGACAGTCCGTCCCCGCAGCCAAGCCGACGATCACCAAACAGTCCACCGCCCCGGCGGCCGTCAACGCGGTCTTGAGCGTGAGGTCTGCGGCCGAGAGCGCCGTCTCCATGATGAGAAGATTGCGAGACTGCTCCTCCAGGAACTGGATGATCTCCTTGTTCTCGCTCTGCGTATCGCGAATGGCCTGCTCCTGACGTGCCACGCTGCGCATCAGGGCCTGCACGCGCTGCACGACCTGCTTCTGCTGCGCCTGCAGCGCAACTCGCTCCTCGAGCAAGCTGCCCATCTGACCGTTGGCGCACAGGCGCCGTCCGCCCTGAGCGTCGATGTAGAGGTTGCGCGTGTCGACCTGGGAACGGCACACGATGCTGTCGTTCTCGTGAAAGTAAGCCGCGACCGTGTCGCAGCGAGAGTCCTTGCCGTCGATGCCCTCGCACTTGAACTTGAAGTCGCATGCGCGGCTCCCGCAACTCTTGACGAGTTTCTCCTTCTCCGCCCGGTCCTTGAGGCAGGAGACAGGATAGCTCGATGGCTTGCCGCACATCTGGTCCAGCGCAGCTTCCACCTCGTGTTGGGTGAGCAAGATGTTGCTCTCGAAGTTGTCCCGGTCGCTCAGCGCATTGCGCATCTGAGTGATCGCCTCTTGCACGGTCTGCTCGAGGTCCGGCAGCTTGTTCTGCAGCCGCGATCGATAGGCGTGCCAGTTGCTGAGGTTGAGGTCGCTGTTCTCGAAGTAGATGCGGCTGGGGTGCAACCCGAGAGGATTGCGGCTCTCGTCCGTCTTGGCGAGCAGCGCCTGGCCCTTTGCGAGCATCGCTGGCCCCTGCCCAGCGTACTCGAGAGCAGAGCCCTCCCACTGCTGCTGCAAGGCGAGCATGTAAACCTGGTGCAGGTACTCGTAGTGCATGACGTGACGGGCGAACATGTCGGCGTTCGATCCCTGGGAGCGCAGGATGCGCCGCCGCAAGTCGATGAGCTCGAGCAGGGCCTCGAGGCGGTCATTCATCGTGGCGTGCATCTGGCGAATCCAGCTGCGGCCGCGGCCCGCAAAGCCATCCATCGGCCACGTTTGCAGCAGATGAGCGAGGTCTGCCGAAAGCAGAATGCGCTGCACCTCGCCGTAGGCGGAGACCGCGCGTTGGAGGTTCAGGTCCTTGTGCGCAAAGGCGGCATCGGCATCGAGTGGATCGCCAGCGCTCGCCTTGAACAACGTGTAGAAGGCGTCGCTGATGGCGTTGGCGGCTCCGTAGCTGTGGGTCTGCACGAGCTCCTTGAAGAAGCGATTGTGCTCCTGCATCGCGACCAGCGCGCGCTCCTTGGCGGTGTCGACCTCGGTCGCGCCCGCCGGGCAGTCTTGCCCCACGCCCGGACGCACGTGGCAGAACAGGCTGGCATCATCGCCTGGTCCCACCGCGCCCTGCGAGACCCAGTTGTTCAAGAGCGCACGCCGATACAGGGCCATGCCGCACTGCAAGAGCTGCGGGTCGACGCATTGGTCGGTCACTCGTGGCGGATCGCAGAACTGAATCTGTCCTCGGAAGAAATCGGCGAGCGTCAGAGCCCCCTTCGAGTCTGGGCCGAGGGTCTGCAGCGCCGTCTGGATGCGTGACTCGAAGGTGATAAGCTGGTCGAACACCGGGCCCTGCTCGTGAAACTGAGCGAGGTAGTTCCGAAAGCCCGTGCGATCGGCAAAGGCCCCTTCGTACCCTGCCAGAGTCTGCTGAAAGCGGCGGCAGGAGCGGGAGACCTCGGCGTCGTTGTTGGCCCGCAGCGTAGCCACATCTGGGAAGGCGACCCCCGGCGAGCTGTCTGCGATGAGCTTCTGCGTCACGTGCGTCGGCGCGGTGACCAAGCCGTCGTCCTGCAGCACCTGATTGAGGATGAATCCTCCCTCCAGCGTCACCGTCGACGGCAGCATGCCGTGGATGTCCTCGCGGTACAGGCCCTCGAAGCGACCCAGCGTGGGATCGAACGGGCCGATGAAGTGCATGATGCGCTGCACATTGCGGCCGAAGCGATTGCGCGCGGTCAGCGCATCGGGGGTGGACGTGGAGCACGCGCCGTCCTCGCTGCGGCAGTGCTGCGCGGGCAGGTCGACGACCGCGATCAAGCGCAGGCGCTGCTTGTCTTCGGCGTAGATGCCACGGATCGCGATCTTGTTGTCGCTG
>CAYNOM010000625.1:0-4296 GCA_964398415.1 uncultured Polyangiales bacterium
CTGAGCTCTGGTTGTCGAGACGGCTGGCAGGACATCCCCTACACACCAAGTCAGAGTCCTGCGACGCCTCAGGAGCGCCCTACGAACGGCACGCAAGGAGGCGGAGGGGAGGAGCGCGACGCCGGACTCGTCGAGACACGTGACGGTCAGCTTCGGGCCGTACACTTGGCGCTCGACCAGGGCGCGCTCGACATCCGGGTAGACGGACGTCTCGGTGCGCTCGCGCGAGAGCTGTCTTACGGTAAGCGGAGCACGCAACTAGACGTGGAGCCGGGCGCACACCGCCTGACTGTCGAGCCGCTCGACGCGCGCGAGCCCTTCGATGTCGAGGTCGAAGTGCGAGCGGGGCAGCGCACCACGGTGTTTCTTTACACGGACGGCGCTCAGGGCACGTTCTCGAGCACACGCAAGCTGTCCACTCTCGTGGTCGACGAGGAGTTTGGTGTGGCGAACGAACGCGCGCGCCTGCGCTTCGTGCACCTCGGTGGCCAGGATCAGACCTACGATCTCGACGTGGGTGCGGACGATGCCGCCGAGCCCGAGCTTACTGCCCTCAAACCGGGTAGCGTGACGGACCCCGCGGGCCTCGACCTGCCAGCGGCTCCCGCCTTCCGTCTAGGCCTCGCACAAGACGGTTCGCTGCTTGCGCCGTTCACCTTCGCCCTCCCCGCAGACGCGAAGAGCCTCGTGATCCTGGCCCCGGCCTCCCCAGAGGCACCCGAGATCCCGAGCCTCTTCGTGCTCGAGGACGACAACCGCGCGGTTTGGTACGACGTCGACCCGGAGGTGTACGTCGTTCACGTCGGCCAGTTCGGCGGCAAACCTGAGGTGCTCGACGTGTACGTGGGCGAGAGCCCCGATCCGACGGGGTATCGGGAGTACGGCGGAGGCGTCGAGGTCGTGTCGGAGATGCAGTACGGCACCATGCATCGGCTGTGGACGACGCCGGGCGAGACGTACATCGAGGCCCTGCTCGCGCGCGAGGGCACGACGAGGCCGCGTGGTCAGCTCGCCGAGGTGCAGACTTCCATGACGGGGCTTTTGCAGCGCGGGCAGCGCTACGTGGCGCTGCTTTGGCTGAGCAACTTCAACCGGCAGATCGACAGCACCGCGCTCCAGATCCTGCGCGCCAATCAGCTCGTTCCCTTCGGCACGACACCCGAGACGCCCATCTTCGGCAGCGACAAGGCTGGCGTGGCCCGCATGCGCTTCGCCCGTCAGTTCGATTCGCGCCTCGGACCGCGCACCAGCGATCAACCCGACGTGCGCGTGGATCTGAGGCCGGCAGCCACACCGCGCGGCACGCAGGGCGACGAGAATATCGTCACCGCCGAAGAAGATGCGAGTGAAGCCATCCCCTATCTCTTTCGCAATCTGCGCTTCGACCTGCTGACCTCCGAAAAGGAGGTGGCCGCAGGCAGCTACGTCCTCGATCTGCGGCTCGCCCCCGCAGCAGGGCCAACGTGCAAGAAGTCGCAGATCCTGTCGGAGCAAGCCCACTGCGTCGCGCAGCGGCTCGCCTCGTTCGCCCTCGACATTCGCGAGGGGCAGAAGCTGCTCCTGCTTCCGAGCGGCAGCTACGAGAGCTACGCGCTGTTCGCGCTCGACCTCGCCCAACATCCATTCCGCTTCGTCCGCGTCGCAGACCTCGGCGGCAGCGTGCGTTGAGCTCGGCACTGGCCCGTCGCCTCGGCCCGGCCACTGGCTCAATGAAATGAATGGCCATTCAGCTTGAGCCCCGATAGCCCAGGTGGTATCAGCGGGCCATGGACAAGGTGGTCGAGAGCGCGGCGAGAGCCGTCGCGGACATTCAGGACGGCATGACCATCCTGGCGGGCGGCTTCGGGCTGTGCGGTATCCCGGAGCTGTGCATCGCTGCGCTGGTCGCCCAAGGCACAAAACACCTCACGTTCGTCTCGAACAACTGCGGCGTCGACGAATTCGGGCTCGGGCTTCTGCTGCAGAACAAGCAGATCAAGAAGATGGTCTCGAGCTACGTCGGCGAGAACAAGGAGTTCGAGCGTCAGGTGTTGAGCGGCGAGCTCGAGGTCGAGCTGACACCCCAGGGCACGCTCGCCGAGAAGCTGCGCGCGGGAGGCGCCGGCATCCCAGCCTTCTTCACGCCTGCCGGCTACGGCACGCCGATCGCGGAGAAGAAAGAGACGCGCGTCTTCGACGGCAAACACTACGTGCTCGAGCCCGCCATCACGGGCGACTTCGCCCTGGTGAAAGCGCAGAAGGGCGACCGCTACGGCAACCTCGTCTTCGAGCGCACCGCGCGCAACTTCAACCCGCTCGCAGCCATGGCAGGCAAGATCACCATCGCCGAGGTCGAAGAGCTCGTCGAGGTCGGCAGCATCGACCCCGACCAAGTGCACCTGCCCGGCATCTTCGTGCAGCGGGTGGTGGTCGGAAACGGTACGCACCAAAATCGCATCGAGCGTGTCACCACGCGCAAGAAGGGGGCCTGACATGCTGACGCGTGAACAGATCGCGATGCGCGCCGCCCAAGAGTTCAAGGACGGCAACTACGTCAACCTAGGCATCGGCATGCCGACGTTGTGCGCGAACTACATCCCCGCGGGCGTCGAGGTGATGTTGCACAGCGAAAACGGCCTGCTCGGCATCGGTCCCTTCCCCTACGAAGGCGAACAAGACCCGGCGCTGATCAACGCGGGCAAGCAGACGATCACCATGGTTCCCGGCTCGTCGATCTTCGACAGCGCCCTGTCCTTCGCCATGATCCGCGGCGGCCACATCGACGTGGCCATCCTAGGCGGCATGGAGGTCTCGAAGACGGGCGACCTCGCCAACTGGATGATTCCGGGCAAGATGATCAAGGGGATGGGCGGCGCGATGGACCTGGTGCACGGCGCCAAGAAGGTCATCGTGATCATGGAGCACAACGCCAAGGACGGCACTCCCAAGATCCTGAACGCGTGCCGCCTGCCCCTCACGGGCGTGGGCGTGGTGCAGATGATCATCACGGACCTCGCCGTGATGGAGGTGACGCGAGACGGGCTCGTGCTCACCGAGGTCGCACCCGGCATCAGCGCCAAAGACGTCCAAGACAAGACTGAAGCACCGCTGCTCGCCTCGCCCGACCTCAAGGTCATCAGCGTCTAGCGCTAGTGCCAACTTCCGGCGGCCCTCCGCGGGGGCGCGTGTCACAACGCGGCCCATGCAGACGCTGATCCTGACGCACACCGACGTGACCGCCCTCGCCGACATGCACCTCGCGGTGACTGCGGTGGAAGAGGCCTTCCGTGCTTTCGCCGAAGGACGCGCGCGCATGCCGTCCAAGGTTTACTTGGATCTGCCAGAGTTCGAGGGCGACTTCCGCGCCATGCCCGCCCTGATGGGCAGCTACGCGGGCGTGAAATGGGTGAATGCCCACCCGAGAAACCACGAGCGCTTCGGGCTGCCGACGGTCATGGGCACCTACATTTTGAGCGACCCGAAGAACGCATTTCCGCTCGCGATCATGGATGGGACGCTGCTCACGGCGCTGCGCACGGGCGCAGCCGCCGCGGTGGCCACGAAGTACCTGGCGAAACCCAGCTGGGATCGCATCGGCTTCATCGGCTGCGGCGTGCAGGCGCGCATGTTCCGCGACGCCCATCGCGTGCTCAAAGACTTCGAGGTGCTCGCCGCCGATCGCAACCCAGAGGCCGCCCAACGCTTCGCAGACGAGTCGAAGGGCCGCGTGGTGTCGCTGGCCGAGGCCGCGGGCTGCCCCGTCGTGTGCATCGCGACGCCCTCGCGCACGCCCGTGCTCGAGCGCACGTGGATTCGTCCCGGCACGCACATCAACGCCATGGGTGCCGATGGGCCAGGCAAGCAGGAGCTCGACCCGCAGATCCTGCTCGATGCGCGCATCGTGATCGACGAGCTCGAGCAGTCGGTGCACGGGGGCGAGCTCAACGTTCCGCTCAACCAAGGCGTGCTCTCCGAGGGAGACATCGCCGCGAGCCTCGGGGAGATCATCGCGGGGCAGGCCCAGGGTCGGCACTCAGACGACGACATCACCGTGTTCGACTCGACGGGGCTCGCCATCCAGGACGTGGCCCTGGCCGCGGCGCTCTACGAGCGTGCACGCGAGCGTGGGGTGGGCCTCGCGCTGAGCCTGGTTCCGGCCGGATGACGCTTTGTCACCGGCCCAGGCGTCGAACCGCGCCGGAGTGCCAAAATGTCGCGCCAGCGCACCACAAACCCCTGAAATTTCGCACCTGTCGCCCTGGACCAGTCCTTGCTATGCCTCGGAGCGTGATGAAACGGCTATTCGGCTTCTCGCTC
>CAYNOM010000626.1:0-4289 GCA_964398415.1 uncultured Polyangiales bacterium
GGGGCCGACACCAGCACGACGGCGAAGACGACGCCGACCACTGCGTGACCCCACGTCCAGATCATCCGCACGAGTCTACCGCACGTGGCCCTCGCGGTGCTCGCGCTTGGGAGAGGCCGCCCCCGCGCATTGTGTGCGCCAAGGTGCAAAGCTCCTTGACGGGTCGCGGTTTCAAAGGGATAAACCGCCGGCCTTTTTCCCAGGCCCGAAACGGGTGATTCGAGCACCCCTTGACGGACTCCTGCAGGCGACCCTAAGGCCAGCACGCCAGACGGTCGGCACTGCAAAGACCCACTCTTCATTGCGTCGTTCGCGGACCCAGCTCCGTTTCTGGCGCTCGGTCTCAACCTCCACCCGAGAAGAAAGCGCAGATGCAACTCTTCCCTCGGTCGCTCAACTACCTGCCCCTGATCGGCGCCCTCGCGGCGATGCTCGGTGGGGCCGGTTTGACGTTTGCGGTTTGGTACTACGCCTCCCCCTGGAACACCCAGGTTGGCTATGCCCCTGTCCAGCCCGTGCCCTACAGCCACAAGCTCCACGCTGGCGAGCTCGGCATCGACTGCCGTTATTGCCATTCGAGCGTGGAGCGCTCGCAGGAGGCGATGATCCCGCCGACCCAGACCTGCATGGGCTGTCACGCGATGGTGCAGCAGGAATCGAAGAAGCTCACACACGTGCGCGAGAGCTGGGAGAGCGGCATGCCCGTCGAATGGGTGCGCATCCATCGCCTGCCCGATCACGCGTTCTTCGACCACAGTGCGCATCTCGCGGCAGGCGTAGGCTGCGCGAGCTGCCACGGTCGCGTCGACCAGATGGAGGTGGTGCGCCAGGACCAGCCACTCAGCATGAGCTGGTGTCTCGACTGCCACCGCGACCCGGGCCAGCACATTCGGCCCAAGGACCAGATCACGAACATGGCGTGGGAGCCTCCCACTGAAGCGGAAGTGCTCGCTGCGAATGCCGCGCAGGTCAATCCGCCCGAACACTGCTCGGGGTGTCACCGATGAGCAAGCGTAAGCCCTATCAGTTTGAAAAGCCTGCAGAGGACGCCAAGGTCTTCTGGACGAGCCTGGAAGCCAAGGCCGATCCCGAAGCCTTTCAAGAGCGCGCCTCCGCGGAATTCCCTCTCGGCGTGGCTGGCTCGGACAGCGTCGGCGTCGATCGCCGCACCTTCCTCGGCGTGGCTGGCGGCGTGACCGCGCTGCTCGGCCTCGAGGGCTGCGTGCGCCGCCCGGAGGAGAAGATCCTGCCCTTCAACAGGCAGCCCGAGTACCTGGTGCCGGGCGTCGCGCTGCACTACGCGACCTCGGTGCGCAGCGCGGGCGACGTGCTCGGCCTGCTCGTGACGACCCACGAGGGGCGTCCGACGAAGGTCGAGGGCAATCCGCAACACCCCGCGAGCCTCGGCGCCACCGACGGTTACTCGCAGGCGACCATCCTCGATCTCTACGATCCAGATCGGTCTCCGGCCCCGGCCAAGGTGACGAGCGGCGCCTTCGCCGACGCGACCTTCGCCGAGTTCGACGCCGCCTATGCCGCGCTGGCCAAGCAGGCGGAGGCCGACGGTGGTGCGTCGGTGCGGGTGCTCGCGGAGCCCTCCCAGTCGCCCACCTTCGTGCGCGTCAAGAAGGCGCTGCTCGAGAAGCTGCCGAACGCCAAGCTCTACAGCTACGAGCCCGTGGGGCCAGCCAATCGCCAGGCGGGCGCGAAGATCGCGTTCGGCCAGGCCGTCGACGTGGGCTTCAACCTGCGCCGTGCCCGCACCATCGTGGCGCTCGATGCCGACATTCTCGGCACCGAGCCCGGCAGCGTGCGCGCCAACCGCGAGTTCGCGGATGGACGCCGCATGAGCTCGGCCAACGACACGATGAACCGCCTCTACGTGGTCGAGCCCGGCTACACGGTCACCGGCGCGAGCGCCGACCACCGCCTGCGCCTCGCTGCTTCTGAGGTCTTCGGCTTCGTGAAGGCCCTCGCCTCCGAGCTCGCCACCAAGCACGGCCTCGACATGGGCGCCATCGCGGGCTCGCTGGGCAACGCCAAGGTCAGCGTGCCCGACGCTTGGGTCACCAAGCTCGCCGCGGAGATCGCGGCCCCACAGAGCCGTGGTCGCTCGGTGCTCGTGGCGGGTACGCGTCAGCCCGCGGCGGTGCACGCGCTCGTGTTCGCCATCAACGTCGCCCTCGGCAACATCGGCTCGACCGTGCAGTTGTTTCCTGCGGTCGACGCTGACGTGGGCGACGCCACCGCGGGCGTCGCAGCGCTCGCGAAGGATCTCGCGTCCGGCAACGTCGGCACGCTGCTGATCCTCGGGGGCAACCCGGTGCACGATGCGCCTGCCGATCTGAAGCTCGGCGAGCTCGTCGCCAAGGCCAAGGTCAGCATCCACCTCTCGGAGCATCGCAACGAAACCTCGGCAGCGGTGTCTTGGCACGTGCCACGCGCCCACGCGCTCGAGTCGTGGGGCGATCTGCGCGGCAGCGACGGCCCCTTCAGCCTCCAGCAGCCCATGATCGCGCCCATGCGCGGTGGGCGTACGGATGCGGAGCTCCTCGCTCACTTCGCAGGCATCCGCTTCTGGCGCGCGCATCCCTTGGTTCGCCAGACTTTCCGTGAGCTCGCCGGTGCGAGCTTCGAGCAGCAGTGGAAGAGCGCCCTGCACCTCGGTGTGGCTCGCGACCTGTCGGCCCAGCCCTTGACCGAGCCGAGCCTCGACGCCTCTGCCATCGCAGCCTCGGTGGCTGCGCTCAAGGCACCGGCCGCACCCACTGCGCAGAGTCTCGAGGTCAGCTTCGCCGCCGACTCGGCCCTCTACGACGGCCGTCACGCGAACAACCCCTGGATGCTCGAGCTGCCTGAGCCGCTCAGCTGCATCAGCTGGGACAACGCGGCCTATTTCTCCCCGGAGACGGCCAAGGCGCTAGGCGTTCAGAACCACGAGATGGTGCGGCTCAAGGGCGCGACCGGTGCGATCGACATCGTGGCGTGGGTGCTCCCGGGCCAGGCCGACAACTCCGTCACCGTGCATCTCGGTTGGGGCCGCAAGAATCCCGGTCGGCACGGTGCTGGCGCCGGCTTCGATGCGTATCCCATGCGCACCACCGAGGGCTTCGGCTTCGCGTCAGGTGTGAGCGTCGAGAAGCTCGGCACGCGCTACAGCTTGTCGCAGACGCAGGAGACCCACAGCATGCAAGGGCGCCCGATCGCGCTCGACGCCACGCTGGACGAGTACCGGGCGAAGAACGACTTCGCGCAGTTCGAGTCTCCCACGCTGAACACGCTTCCGCTGTGGACCGAGGTCAAGTACGAGGGCCACAAGTGGGCGCTCACCATCGACCTCAACGCCTGCACCGGCTGCAACGCCTGTCTCGTGGCGTGCCAGGCCGAAAACAACGTGGCCACCGTGGGCAAGGAGCAGGTCGCGCGAGGCCGCGACATGTACTGGCTGCGCCTCGATCGCTACTTCGTAGGCGAGAGCGAGGCCGATCCGCAGGTTGCGTTCCAGCCGGTCGGTTGCGTCCATTGCGAAGAGGCGCCCTGCGAGAACGTGTGCCCGGTCAACGCCACGGCGCACAGCCCCGAGGGGCTGAACGACATGGCGTACAACCGCTGCATCGGCACCCGCTACTGCATGAACAACTGCCCCTACAAGGTGCGGCGCTTCAACTTCCTCGACTTCACCGGCCAGGTGCCGGAGACGCGTCGCATGCAGTACAACCCGAACGTCAGCGTGCGCATGCGCGGCGTGATGGAGAAGTGCACCTACTGCGTGCAGCGCATTCAGGAAGCGAAGATCGCGTCGAAGCGCGCTGGGCGGCCGCTTCGTGATGGTCAGATCCGTACGGCCTGCCAGCAGGCCTGCCCGGCGGGCGCCATCGTGTTCGGCGACCTCAACGAACGCACGAGCCGTGCTGCCAAGCTGGTGAAGCTCGACCGTGCCTACAAGCTGCTGCCCGAAATCGGCACCCAGCCTCGAACCACCTACTTGGCGAAGATTCGCAATCCGAACCCGGAGATGCAGGGATGAGCGACCGTCCTATCGCAGCCATCGGCGAAACGCTGCTGCTTCCCGAGTCCACGACGAGCAAGTCGATCACGGACTCGGTCAGCCGCGTCACCGAGACGCCAGCCCCGCGCGGCTGGTGGATTCTGTTCCTGCTCGCCGCGACCTTCACCGGCACACTGGGCTTGGCCATCGCCTACCTCGTGTCCGTGGGTATCGGCACCTGGGGTAACAACTCTCCGGTCGCCTGGGCCTGGGACATCACCAACTTCGTGTGGTGGATCGG
>CAYNOM010000627.1:0-4268 GCA_964398415.1 uncultured Polyangiales bacterium
CGAACACGATCTCGGCGCCACATTCATCGCAACGGAGGCGTTCTCCAACCGGATGGCCCATGGTCAATCTCCTCTTCGCATTGTCCACCCAGAGTGGGGACTCGCAGCATCGTTGCAAGAACGGAGCCTGCGAAGGTTACAGCTCGACCGCGGGGATCAGATGTCGACCCGGCGAAGCAACACGTCGAAGTCGACGCGGCAGCGCGTGGGCTTGCCGCCGAGCTTGCCGGCATAGGTTCGAAAGCCCGTGCCCTTCCAGCGCTCGCCATCGCGGGTGACGGTGAAATGCGCGTCGGGTGCATCCGCGGCAGTTCCCATCCGCGACTCGCCCTCGAGCACGTTGTCCTTGGAGACTTGGAGCGCCCAGCTCTTGAAGTGTGGCGTGTTGACGATCTCCATCGACATCGCGACGCTGCCAGGCACACCGTTGATCGCGGCGACATAGCTGAGCACGTACCCGTCCCGCTCCGCGTCGCCGCACGTACTGCTGCGGGTTCTCGTCTGAAAGACGTAGAGGCCGGGACCAAGCACGTTCTGCGCCCGCTCGCTGGTGGGCCTGGCCTGCGCAGACGCCCTGTCGAAGGGCGCCAACTGCGTGGCGCTGACCAGCAAGGCCAACGTCGTAAGACTGATCACGTCCTTCCAATGCATCGCGGCCCGCCCCCCATCCGACTGACTGACTGAGCATCGCACGCATTCAGTGCCGTGAGGAAGGCCGCGAGGAGCCTCGAACGAAGCCCTGCGTTGGCGTAGCACGATCGCTAGCGCGTCAGCAGGAACTCGACGCGGCGGTTCTGGGCTCGTCCCCTGTCGGTGTTGTTGTCGGCGACGGGCTGGTCGGGACCGTAGCCTCGAGCGTGAATGCGCCCCGGCTTGATGCCCTGCTCGAGCAAGTAGAGGCGCACCGAGCGTGCGCGCTCGCGGGACAGGCGCATGTTGTAGCCGCGCGAGCCGGTGCTGTCGGTGTGCCCGCCGATCTCGAGGCTTCGGATGTCGTTGCGCGCACGCAGCGTGAGCGCGATCTGATCGAGAACACGATGCGAGCGCCGCTCGATCTTGGACGACTCGGTCTCGAAGCGAATGGTCTCGAGGATCACGAGCCGGCCCTCTTCGACCACGATCTGCGCCGGGCCCTCGTCCGGGCAGCCATCGTCGTCCTCGAAGCCGTTGATGGTCTCGGCCTCGTCGGGACAGCGGTCGAGGTAGTCGAGCACGCCGTCACCATCGGCGTCGCCCTCCGGGCAGCCGTCATCGTCCTCAATTCCGTCATAGTCTTCGGGCAGATCGGGGCAGGCGTCGTAGCCGCCGCGAATGGCCGCCTCGCGCGCAGCGTCGTCGACATCGTCGACGCTCGCCGGTTCGTCTGAACCGTCATCCTTTCCTCCGGACTTGGCCTTGTCCTCGATGGTCTGATCGCGCTCGTCTTCCCTGGCGTTGCGCAGACCGTCATGATCGGGATCGTTGGGTGACGGCTCCCAGCGCACCCCCACGAAGGCACGCGCGGTGGGTACGCCAAAGCCCTCGAGCAAGCCGAGGCCCCCGCCCGCGTTGATCTTCCAATCGCGTGACGCATCGATGCCGAGGCCGAGCAGGCCCTCGAGGCCCACCTCTTCGGCATCGGTGTCCTTGAGGCCCACGGCGCTGCGCAGATCGAGCATGATCTCCACGGGCGCTTGGCCACCGTTGAAGCGGTAGCCCATGCCGAGGCCTGCCTGCAGCTCGCTGGCCGCGTCGATGTTGCGGTACTCGGTGGCCTTGCGCAGCAACGCACCGAAGTCGAGGCCCATGCGGAATCCCGACAGACCGAAGCGATGATCGAGGAGCAAGCGCGGTGCGAACGCTGGCAGCCGCGCGCCTCCGTAGAACGAGCTCGTGTGCGTCGGAAGGCGCACATCCGCGAGCAAGGCGAGACCGACAGCCTGCGTGTTGTCGTCGAGCAGCCGGAACTTCGGGAGCAAGCGCAGATCACCGAGCGTCGCCTCGGACAAGTCGTCGCCAGACAGATAGGCCACAGGCACATGCGCGCCGAGCTCGAACCACGTAGCGAACGCGTACGACGCCGTCAGATCGAAGGCGAGCTGATGGGCCACGATTCGCTCGATGACCTCGTCGTTTTCCACGGCGATCAGCGGATTGTGACCGTAGGAGAGCCAGAGTCCCAGGCTGAAGGGGTCGAGTGGAATCCGAACGTCGGTACCCTCCGTGACGAAGTAGCCACCCGTCGTCGCGCGCGGCAAAAAGCGCTGCGTATCGATGTCTTCGGCGCGGACCGAAGGTGGGATGGAGAGCAGGGTGAGCGCGAACAAGGCCACCCCACACGTGGTGCGCAAGCTACGCATCCGAAGTAGCGCGTTCATCCTGCCCTCCCCTCACGCTTTGCGGCACGTCGCCGCAAAAGCCAGGCACACGACAGCCCCCACAGCCAGGCAAAAGCACCCTGCTCGTTCGTCGCGCTCGTCGCACAACGAAACGCACCGCCGCGAACCACCCCAGCATCCGGGCCGCCTACCCCGCCGTCTCCCACGACGCCAGGCACGTAGTCGTCAGCAGCCACGCAGCTTCCGTTGGGGCTGCAGGCGAGTCCGTCGCCGCACGCCCTGGCGCCGCTCTCACTGCACGCGACGCACGCGCTGTTCTCGCACACGAGGCCGTTACAGTCGGCGTCCTCGCTGCAGCTGCCGTCGACCACCCTGACACAAGCGCCGGCCGTGCAGCGCTCGTTGCTTCGGCAGTCTCGATCGGCGCCACACGTATAGGCCCACAAGCACACGCGGTCGCGACAGCGACCGTCGTTCGGGCAATCTCGATCGGAGTCGCACCTCTCGCTGCGGATCACGATGGGGTCTCCGTAGACATCGACGGGCGGGCGGCAGGCGTAAGCCTCCGCGTCGTCATCGCCGAACGCACGCGGCGCGGGCTCGTCGTTCCACGTGCGCACGAACAGATTGCCCGCACAGCTCGCGGTGAGGCCCGATAGCCGGTGGGCAACGTCGACTTGCACGTAGCCGTGCACGAGCGCGCCGATGCGAATCGGGTCTTCGTCGCGATCGACCTCCACGCGCACATCGTCAGCGCGCGGGCTGAGCGCGACCCAGGCAGTCATGTTTCGGTCCCAGCTCCACGCGCCAAGCAGTGTGCCGTCCCCGCGAAGACCTATCGCGCGCTCGTAGCCGCCGGGTGTCGGATCAGTGATCCATGTGGGCCACAGAGGTTGTCCGAAGGCGGGTCCCCCGGTGTCATCGCGGTCGTCGATGTCGGCGAAGAAGAACGCCACGAGGCTCTCCGTCGGCACAGTCTCGGCGGCGACGTAGGCGCGCAGCCACACGCGCTGGGAATCGGCGTCCGCGTATACCGTGCGCACATCGGCGGCGGCCTCATCGGCAGCGTAGACGGAAAGCCCGTCCTTCGCGATGTCCTCGGGTCCGTAGGGCCACAGCGCCTCGGCGGTCGCATCCACCGATACGATCTGACGCAGCGACGGTCGACCGCGCGACGACGACCATGACGGCGACTGCGCCTCCGCATCGCTCGTAACTACATTGCACAGCAGCGCCGCAGCGACGACGCCCTGCGTCATGGTGAGGCTCAACCGAGGGACGCGCATGCGCGGCTCCAATCGTGGGTGAATGGCGAATGTCAGCGACATGGGGGCCGATCCTAGAAACGTTGGCTGGCTTTCGAAAAGAAAAACCGACTTCGCGACCTGCGTTCAGCGGCCCAAGGTCTGACGCACACCCACATCCGCCGATGGGTAAGACACGTCACCAGCACGGCCCCGAAGCCCCCGCGGCCACCTTGCCAGCGACTGAAGCGCACGTCAGTGTCTCCCTGTTGTGGAACGCCCTCCCCCCACGTCCGGCGCAAGGCCCGCGCTCAACTTCTTGCGCGGCATGATCCTGTCGACGCTGTGCGCAGCGTGCTCGACGCCGGCACCTGACACCCTCGCGAGTCGACCCACGAGCGCTCCCGCTGTGGGACGCCCGGCAGAGCCCGGAAGGCCGTCAGGGATGGACGCGGCGACTGAGGTCCCGACAGAGCCGGAAACCCCGGATGGGGGACCGACGCCTCCGGTCGCAGACGCCGCGCCCCCACCACCGTTCGACGCGGGCTCTCCAGATGCGGGCACCGATGCAGGTGCCGATGCGGGCACCCATGGCGGCAACGATGCGGGCACCGATGCGGGCACCGATGCAGGTGCCGATGCGGGCACCGATGCAGGTGCCGATGCCGGCACCCATGACGACCTCGACGCGAGCACAGACGCAGCC
>CAYNOM010000628.1:0-4259 GCA_964398415.1 uncultured Polyangiales bacterium
CAACGTTCAGCCCCCGGCGGTCGTTCGCGACCTTCAAAAGCTGAACGATGAGCCTGCGGAGGGTGTTTGCAGCCGGCTTGGGGGTAAGCATGCCGCATCTTCTCGCGGGCACGCATGACGTCGAACAGCCATTGAATTTTCGCGCCTGACGCATTGCGCGCAGGTTGCCAAGCGGCGATCTCACGCTCGAGCGCCGCCTTCGACGACGGGGTGCATCTTGCCCTGGTCTCGGCCGCGGTGCTCGAGTAGGCAATCCGCTCGGATATTGTAGCCGCCGGCTGCGGGCGTCTATGCGCCCCGTTGCTGACGGGAAAAGCATGGTACCCTCAAGACATGCTACACAAGCGCCGGAGGCTTCTCCTCGGGCTCGTCGCTGCCCTCACCGCGGCACTTGTCATTTGGGTTGTCACCCCCAAAGCACGCTTCATCTACGGCCTTTCGCCTATCAGCCCAGACGAGGCGGTGCTGCTCACGCGGCACAATGGAAAAGATGCGACTTATTTCTTCGTGCAGCTCATGCGCACGGACGGGTCGGTTTCGTGGAGCGTGGATGTGACGCCCTTCGAGACGCACGAGGCGCTCGGCTTCTCCGGCATCGCGGCGAGCGAGGACCGCGTGGTCCTTCTCGGCCAGCGTGAAAACGACATCACCGTCATGGCACGCTCACGCGCAACTGGCGAGCTCCTCTGGGAAACGAAACTCGCATCTCAGGCGACGCTGCATCGCATCGGGCCGATGCTTCTCGTCGATCCTCCCCGAATCCACGTGCATTACGAGCGTTCATTCGACGAAAAGACCACGGCAGAGGCGCTCACCACCCTCGCGCTCGCCGACGGGGCGGTGCTCTGGAACTACGAGCCATCCGGGGACGAGCGTCGCCCTGGCGGGCTGGATGTCGCTTTGCTTGGCGCAGCAAGCCTGCTCGTGGGCACCCGCTCGAGCCTGCTCGAGATCGACGGCGCGACGGGAAAGGTGCACCGCGAGCTGCCGAAGAGCCGGTTCAGGTGCGAGACGCCCGCGGGTATCATCGGCACGTGGGGGCGCGAGGTCATCCTGGTTCCGCGTGCCACGGCCGATGGTGGACAGGCGGCCGTTCGTCGCATGGATCTTGGCGTCTTGCGGGCGGATACGTTCGGCCCTTGCGGGCTGCGCGGGGAGGATCTGATCCTCGCCACAATGAAGGACGAGGGCGACGACCATCGCATCGGTCTTGCCCGCATTGACCTTTCGCGCGGAGAGGTCCGGTTCGATCTCCAGCTGAAGGGGTCGCTTTTCGGCGAGTTCCGGACTGTGGACGGGCGCCTGCCGCGGTTCCTTCCCGTCTCGGTGTTCCGAACCGAGGTGGACGCGAAGGAGAAAGAGGTTGTCGTGGTGGACGTCGACGAAGGCACGATCCTCGGGCACCATTCCGTGCGAGACCACATGATCCCGTTCGTCACCGCGGAGCGTGCTTTCGTGATGGGTCCATTCACGCGTACCATCCTTGCGCTCGACCCCGCCACGGGAGCGCTGGAGAGCGCGACGCGGCTGAAGGGCCTTGGCATTCATGACGTGCGGAGGGAGGACCTGCGTTTCGGCTCGTTCTGGGCTGCGGGCACGGGCTGGGCTCGCCCGGCGAGCTTGAGCTGGGTTATCTTCGATCTTGCGACGGGGAAGCTGGCGAGGACGAACGGGGAGCTCGTGCCAATGGACGTCACGGCGGAGGGATGGTCGGGGAATCTCTGATAGGGGACATGCGGGTGACAGAAGGATGAACAAGCGCTCTCTCGACATCGACGGCTTTCCGGTGGTCATCGAGCCTATCAAGGGCGGCGCTCGGCTCGTGGGCGATCCCGACGGCACGCTGTACGACGGCGCGCCGGCGTCGCTCTTGAACACGCCCATCTCCATCGTCAACGGCGCCGGCCCGGAGGGGTTCAGGGACAAGATGTGGGCCGATTTTCTGGCCCGGTGCTGGATCTCCTACGGCGTCGGTGGACTGGTGCCCGCGGATATTTATCCCGAGCCAGCACGACGCCAGGCCCTGGAGCAGATAGCCGCCAGGACCGGGGTCGAGGTCAGCAGCCCGCTGTGGTTCGTGTGGTTCGAGGGTGTGGCAGAGACGTACATCCCCCACAGCACGCTCGAGAAGATCCTGCGTCTGGCGCGGGATGTGGAAGCGGGTGGCGAGATTGTCCTACCGCAGGGGACCACGGAGCGAGCGGTCTCGGCGCAGGCAACCCTGGACCCGAGCCTGACCGAGCGCTGTCAGCCTACGATGCCGAAGGGGTCGTGAACGTTTTGGGCCACCACGAGCGCTCCAGGAGGAAGTGACCGTGAACTCCATACCCAGCACCTGGACCCAGCTTCGCGCCGCCGCGCAGGCCGCGCTCGACGAGGATCGCCACGAGCTCGAGCGAAATGCTCGCAACGCCAGACGCCTTCTGGACCGACCCGCATCGGTGCTGGCCGGCCTGTTCGGCTCTCCCGTCGATGCGCTGGCCCGCATCCTGCCCACCTCGGGCGACCTGATTGCCCGCGAGCACGTCCTTGTGCCGGCCGAGCTTTTGCCTCGACTCCTGCGCCACGGCGACGAGACGGCCGAGCGCGCCCCGGCCTCGGCCCTGAGCGTCATCTCCTACGTGACCCTAGCCCGCTGCTTGGATGTTTCGCTGCCCGCCGAGGTCGCCGGGCTCGAGGCCCGCTGGCTGCCCCTGATCGCGCGTCGCCCCGAGCTGCGTCACGAGCACACCCGGCGCACTGCTGCGCTCGCGGCGGTGGCCGTGGGCGTGACCGAGCTGGTACCCGTTCTGGATGGCGGCGCGCCTCTGCAGCCGCGCGCCAGCTCGCGCGACATCGCCGGCCCCAACGTGGCGGGCTTCACCCGACACCTCGCCGAGGTGCTCGCGGGTGGCGGCGGCGCAGAAGCGATCGAGGGGCCGTGGCGAAGCTTCCTCGCCGCGTTTCCGCTCACCCTTGCGGCCGACGGCGTGCGCTGGATCGATCTGGTCTGGGCTGCCTTGGCGATCATGGTCCGCTTCGAGAACCGGCCGCCGGCCGCCGTGGGCACCTACCTACCTGTCCTCGTTGCCGAGCTTGCCCGATGAGCGCGCCCACCCTCGATCGGCTTGATCGCACGGTGCTCGAGCTCGTGGCCCAGGGGCACGGGTACCGCGGCTGGCACGAGCTGGCCACCCGGCTATCCGCCCTCGATGTGCCGCGCCAGCCCGATCTCATGACCGTGCTCGGCCGCCTTCAGAGCCGGGGTTTGGTGGTGCGCATCCCGCGCCAAGCTGGTTCGGATCACTGGGCCGTGACCGGGCAGGGCGTCGCGGCCTTGCGTGCGCCAACGCCGCTCGAGCCTGTCGCCGGGCCGCTTGCTCCGGCGGAGGCCGAGTCCCTGGCCCGGGCCTTGGCCGCGGGCCCCATGCAGGTCATCGAGGCCATCCGGCCGCTCATCGACGATGTCCCACGGCTGGCGGCTGCGCTCCGGCAGATCCTGGCCGGCCTGCCGCGCACCGGCGCGATGCCCGAGGGAGTGCCCGAGGGGGTGGCCGACGCGGCCCGCTACCTGTCCGAGAGCGCCCGGGGCGCCCTGGCCCGGGCCATGATGGACCACCCCCGCCCCGAGGTCCGGCGTGCCCTGCTGGCCACCTGGACCCCGCCCCGCCTGGAGGTCCAGGGCTCCGGCTGGCGCTGTCTGCCCGAGACCGAATGGGACGAGCTGCTCGGCCGCGGCCTGTCCGACCCCGACCCGGAGGTGCGCCGGCACGCGACCGCTCTGGTCTTTGCCACCGGGCGCGCAGACGCGACCCGGGAGCTACTGCTGGCCAACCTGAGGGCCACGGACCCGCTCTTGCGCCAGCTCACCCTCCTGGCCCTGGGCAGCCCCACCGATCCAGTCTAAGGGAAAAGAGGGATCCAAGCGAAGGTGGTAGCATTGCGGCAGCGTTATGAACAAGCGCTGAATGGGCGCACGAATGCGGCGCAGCACGTAGACGACATGCGGGCATTGCGGGACCTGGCCAAGAAAAGGCTGAACGATGAGCCCCGGGAGGCTGTTTGCAGCTTCCCAGGGCTGATCGATCAGCCTTTTTGTGCTCTGAATGGTGTACCAAAGCACAACGTTCAGCCCCGGGCGGTCGTTTGCGGCGTCCAAAAGCTGAACGATGAGCCCGCGGAGGTTGTTTGCAGCTTCCCGGAGCTGAAAAAGGTGCCAGGTAGCGGCGGCGAGGCTCAATCCCAACGTAAACGTTTGCTTGACTCGCATTTTCGTCAGG
>CAYNOM010000629.1:0-4254 GCA_964398415.1 uncultured Polyangiales bacterium
CCGAGTTCGTGGGTGTCGACGCGGTGGTCGCGGCCGTCGAGCATCACCACCAGGGCAAAAACCTCGGCAAAGTCGTCGTGAGATTCGAGTAGCCTGGCTCGTATCACCCCACCTCGAGCTTGCCGGGCAAGGTCCTGACCGCTACTTCGTCAATCCGGCTGCTTCGTCAGCGACGGCAACTGAAGGCGACCTCCCCATGATCAAGCAAGCTCTACTCGTGCTCGCGCTGCTCGGCGTCAGCTCGGCGGCCCAGGCTCAGGTGCGCGAAGGCGCGTTCAAGCTGTCCATCGACACCGACCTGCTGAGTTACACGGCCATCACGGAGAAGGCCGACGGTTTCGACGCGTCGTACACCGAGTCCTACTTCACGTTCGGCCCCGGCGGCACCGCGCTCGGTGCGGGCCTGCCGGGCTACGTCGGCCTGGCACTCGGCTACGTCGCCCACCGTCACGTGAGTCCCCAGCTTCACGCGTCGTTTGCGCTGTCGAGCACGTCCGTCGAGTTCCAGGAGGCCGGCAGCAGCACGTCTGAAGACGGGCCGTTCGAGACCGCGCTCATGCTGCGTCCCGAGCTCGAGCTGCCTTTCAATCCAGACAGCCGGGTCGTGGGCTTTGGGCTCGTCGGCCTCGACTATCGTCGGCTCTCGGTATCCCAGGATGACCTCGAAGCCAGCCTGCACGCGATAGGCCCGGTCTTGGGTGTGGGTCTGCACAGCTTCTACGGCGAGCACGTCAGCCTCGATCTGGCTGCCCAGCTCAGCTACCAGTTCCTGTCCCAGAGCGTCGTGGTGGACGGGGTCGATGAGTCGACGGACGACAACAGCAATACCACCTCCGTGGGCTTCGCGGTGTCGCTCGGATTGAGCCTCTGGCCGTGAGCGCAGCGCGGCGCTTACGCGTCCTGTGCTGACTTGGGCGCGCGCTTTTCCTCTGCCCAGGCGTCGCGGTGGCGTGCCGTGGGCAGATGATCGCTCCAGCAACCGACAGAGCAGAAGTAGAGCGCCGTGCGCTTGCGATTGCAGGTCGAGACGCTGCAGGCGTAGTAGACGGCCCCCCAGGCGATGGGCTTTCTGCACGAGCTGCAGACGCGAAATGCGCTTTGATCTGCCATGGGTTCAGAAGTACCACGATCGTCCCCCAGGACGGGTCATTTCGCAGTGGGGTGAGGTTCTTGTACGATGATCGTGCAATGCAATTTCGCCCCATCCCGTGGGATGCGCCGTTCGACGTGGCGCACGAGCTCTCGAGCATTCCGCGAACGACTCAGATCAAAGGCGTGTTCGTGGGTCCGCTCGTCGCTGCCGCGCGTGCGGCCGGTGTGCCCTCGGCGAGTCTGCGCGAGCGTTACCTGCCGCAGCAGTCCTACCCGCTGATCGAGCACGCGACGCTGCTCGTCGACGTGGCCCGTACCCGCTACCCCAAACTCAGCTTGCGGCGCGGGCTGCGCAAGCTGGGCCGGGCGGGGATCAAGGCCTACCTCGACTCTCTCGTGGGCCGCGTCACGGTGGGCGCCACGGACGACCCGCAGCTGATGCTCGAGACCTTGGCGCGCGCCTACCCACTCAACGTCTCGGGTGCGGACGCACGACTCGAGCGGGTCGGCAACGCGGAGGCGGTCCTCGAGCTTCACGCCGTGCCCTACTTCCTCGACTGCCATCACGTCGGGGTGATCGAACAGAGCCTCAAGCTGTGCGGCGTCGCCCCCTATATCGAGGTCGCGCCGCTCGCGGACAGCGCGGCCTATCGCTGCACTTGGTCGTGACGGGCTGAGTCCATGAAAGCCATCATCACCATCGTGGCCTCGCTGCTGCTCGTGAGCTCCGCGTTTGCCAACGACACTGCCATGGGCGGTCAGGGCGCAAACCTCGTGCCCTTGCAGACGAGCGATGTGTTCATGGAATCCGAGGACATCACGCTCACGCTCTCCGGGGCGAAAGGCTTCCTCACTGCGGCGGAGAGCGCCGCCCACGTCCGCGGCAAGTGGGTCGTCGAGGCGCGCTACGTGTTTGTGCATCCGGGCGCTGAGCCTGTGACGCTCCAGGTCGGCTTTCCCGAGTATCGCTGCGAGACCACCGAGCCCGACGCGGTGGAGTTTTGCCCACCCGACAAGCTGTTCCGTTTCGAGGAGATGGAGACCACCGTGCGCGGCAAGCGCGTGCCGCACCGCAAGGGTCGCGTCGACACGAAGCATGCCTGGGCGCCGCTGCTCGGCGGCGTGTGGTTGTTCGACCTCGCATTCGCCCCGGGCGAGCGCGTGGAGGTCGTGCATCGCTATCGCGTGCCCAGCTCCATCGACTCTCAGGGCGGACGGGGCGTGACCTACGTCACCCGCACTGGCGCGCTGTGGGCGCGCCCCATCGGCCACGCACGCTTCACGTTCAGATATCCGCCGCGTGCGTGCTTCGTGCACGGGCCCGAGAGCGTGCCTCTCACGGGCTTCCGGCTCATCGAGGAGAGCGGCGAGCTGATCGGCGAGGCCACCTACGAGCTGCGTGATTGGAAGCCCGTCGCCGATCTCGATTTTCACGTGCAGCCGTGCCTCGTGGCGCGCGACTTCTTCGAGCACGAGAACGACAAGCCCTCGGTGTGCTCGCTGCGGCGGGCCATCGCCAGCGTCGTGTATGGAACGGGCGAGCATTCGGAGGAGGAGCCGCCGAGTGAGCGCGACGACGTGCTGAGGCGACTCTCCGCGCTCGAGGAGGATGAGCTGCGCCGCTGCAGAAACTACCCGTTCGCCGCCTATGGTCGTCCCTTCGCGGATGCGCAGCTCGCGCGGGCGTTCTACGGCTCCGGGGCCCTGGCCTCGGGCCTGCCCAATCCCTTCGTGCCGAGCAAGCACTACACCGACAAGCTGTTGACGTCCGCCGACTGGCGCTGGATCAGACTCGTCGACGAGGCCATCGCGCAGCGACCCGCGGCAGCGGCCCCAGTCGCGCCCGGGCCCGCGCCCGCGGAGAGCGCCAGTGAGCCGGCCGCCTCTCCGCTCCCTGCGCCCGTGCCGCAATCGACGAGCGCTTCCTGCGCCGGCTGTTCGGTCGCTCGCCCCGGTGGCAAGGCGCGAGCGGTCCTTGCAGGTCTGCTTGTGGCGCTCGTTCTCGCCCGCGTGCGCCGCCGCCACTCATCGGCATGACCACCCCAGCGTGCCATCGTCATCGCACGCGTGGACAACATCCTTGCATGTTTGGACATCCGTCTTCCCTATCGGACAGGCCTTCGTACATCGGGGTGAAAGTGCCTGGCGCCGCTGACTGAGATCAGTCAAGAGCGCACCCATGCACTCATCCCCAAGCTCACTCTCACTTCTGCTCGCGCTCGTGCTGTGCGGGGCATCTGCCTGTAAACCCGAGGCCCAGGCCACCTACCCTGAGCGGCGCGGTGGCCGCGGCGAATCGTGCGTCGTCACGAACGACTGTAAGTCGCCCCTGTTGTGCCTCGGCGGGCGCTGCCTCGACGGGGAGTCGGCGCTGACGGCCTCTTCCAAGGTATGCGCCGTGGGGGAGTGCATCTCGGCGAGCGACTGCTGTAAGCCTCGCTCGAAAGCCCAGCTCGAACGCTGTGACGAGCTCGAGCAAGAGTGCGCGAGCCTGGGCACAGACTCGTTCGCGTGTGAGTCGTTCGCGCAGACATGCGGCCCCTGCACGGCCACCTGCCAGGACCACCTGTGTGTGGTCGAGAGCTCGTCCGAGTCTGAGTGCGCCTCGAACGATGAATGCTTCGGCGGGCTGTGCGCCGCGGGTCGTTGCGTGGAGTGCACGAAAGACAGCGAGTGCGGTGAGAGCGGCTTCGTCTGCGAGCAAGGCACCTGCTTTCTCGGCTGCCGGCGTACCGAGGAGTGTGGCGCGCTCGAGGCCTGCAACAAGGGCCGCTGCGAGAAGCGCGCCTGCGAGGGCGACCGCGAGTGCATCGTCATGCTCAACGCGCGCGAGGCGGCGTGTCAGGCAGGCGAGTGCGTCATCTCGTGCGAAGGCGATGAGCAGTGCGTCGCGCGCCTAGGCGGGCTCGGGGGGCTGCTCGGGTTGGGCGGCAGCGCGCTCTCCGTTTGCATCGACGGAGCGTGCCGTTCGCCGGGGTGCGAGACCAACGCCGAGTGCCAGTCACGGGTGGACACGCTGGGCGATGAGCTCGCGCTGTGTCTGAGCCCCGAGGAAGCGGACAAGGTGCGCGCGGGCAGGTTCTGAGGATTCCTGCCCGTTCAACCCACGCTCACTTGGTCGCGACGCGCGTCCACATGTACTGCGGGTCGACCACGTGATGG
>CAYNOM010000630.1:0-4246 GCA_964398415.1 uncultured Polyangiales bacterium
TCGGCGGGTGTCAGCGTCAGCACGTCGATCTCGCGGGTTTCGACCTGGGGCGGAAAGCCACCGCGCCATTTCTGTTGGTCGACCGCGAGCACGCGCCCCTCGCGCCCCACCTTGAGCGCGGCGTACTGCGTCCACGAGCCGGGGTAGGCGCCCAGATCGAGGATGCGCATGCCGCGACGAAACAACTGCGTGCGCTTGTCGATCTCCTCGAGCTTGTAGATCGAGCGTGCCGCAAAGCCCTCGCTCTTGGCTCGCGTGCCGAAGTGATCCTGCGGTCGCTTGTTGGTCAAGGGATCAGCTCCAGGTGGCTGCGCTCGTCACGTCGATCAAGCGGAAAGTTAACGCACGAAGGGCAGGCTTTCGCCCGCCCTCGAACCTCTCGCGCCTGTGGTGTGGCAGCGCTCAGGCCTGGGCGCCCTTGGCCTTGACCGCTCCGCGCACGGTGACGATGCCCTGACGGGAGCCGGGCACCGAACCTTCGATCAAGACGATGTTCTGCTCGTCGAGCACCTTGGCGACGCGCAGGTTCTGCATGGTGATGCGGCTGTTGCCGTGCTGGCCGGGCATCTTGAGACCTGGAAACACGCGTCCGGGCGTCATGTTGGTGCCGATCGAGCCGCCGTGACGCTGGTACTCGTGCGAACCGTGGCTGGCGGTACGCGCGCCCTTGAAGTTGTGGCGCTTCATGACACCGGTGAAGCCGCGGCCCTTGCTCGTGCCGCAGACGTCGACCAGCTGGCCCTCGCTGAAGATCTCCGAGGGCTTGACCACCTGGCCCACCTCGAACTTTTCGGCCACGTCGGCAGGCACGCGCATCTCGCGCGTGGCGAGGCCAGGCTTCTGGCCGATCTTGGCGAAGAACCCGGCCACGGGCTTGGTGACGCTCTTCTCGCGCTTCTCGCCGAAGCTGAGGATCACCGCTGAGTAGCCGTCGCGCTCCACGCTGCGCTTGCCGACCACGACGCAGGGACCGCACTCGATGGCAGTCACGCGCTGGACCATGCCAACGGCGTCGAAGATTTGAGTATTTCCGAGCTTTTTGCCGATAAGGCCGAGATTCTTGTTCATGAAAACCGTTCCTCAGGCGCGAGGGGCGCAAAATGTACGGGGGTTTGAAGCGTCGTCAAGGCATGGGGCATGCCTTTGTACCGAATGTATCAACTACGACCTATGTCTCAGGTGTTCAGGAGCGCGCGGTTTGCGGCCGCTCCGAGCTCTCCACCGCGTTCGGCGATGCGTTGCAGGGCGGTGCGCGCCTGGGGGGAGCGCTTGGCAAAGCAGCCCAGGGCATCGATGATCGTGACCGGGTCCGCGCCGCGCGGTCTTCGGGACAAGCGCACGAGGTCGGGCACCAGGGCCTCGGCGCCTACGTCCGCAGCCAGGGACGCGGCAAAGCTGCGCGCATCGCCCCTGAGCCCGGTGAGAGCGCGGCGCAGTGCCGGCACGCCACGCGCGTCGCCTAGGCGCACCAAGGCAGCACCGGCCGCCGCGCGAACGTGGGGCTGCGTGAAGAATGCGAGGGCGAGCTTGCCGAGCGCGTCGCGGCTCTTTTGGCAGCGGATGTGGGACAGCGCGTCGACCACCTCGACGAGGCGCATCCGTGCGCCGAGCGCCTCGAGCAGCACGGGCTCGGAGCGCGCGTCGCCCAGGCTTGCGAGGGCGAGCGCGGCTTCCACCCGCACCGACGCCGCCTCGTCTTCCAGCAGGCGCGCCAGGTGCCCCGCAAGGTGCGCTTGTCCCATGGAGCCGAGGGCCGCGGCGACCTGGGCGCGCACCTCGGGATCGGGATCGGCCACCATGGACACGAGGTCGCGCACGCAGGCGTCGGGATCGAGCTCGGACAGGCCAGCCACGGCCTGAAAACGTACCTCCGGGCAGGCGTGGGTGAGCGCGCCGCGCAGGGATTCGACCGCAGCGCTGCCGCCGAGCTGCGACGCGATCAGCGCCGCGAGCTCGCGCACGTCGCAGGCGGGATCGCTGAAGCAGGCCACCACCGCAGGCACCGCCGCGCGATCGCCGAGGGCGCCGAGGCCCAGCAGCGCCGCGCTCCGCACCTGTGGCGCGGGGTCACCGAGGAGTGTGGTCAGCGCCTCCTGGGCCCGCGGACGTTCGTGCTCGGTTGCGTTGCCGAGGCGCTCCGCGGCCATGACCCTCAGCTCGGGCTTCTGTGCATGCACGTCGCGCAGCGCAGCTTCGAAGTTGGGGGTCAGGGGCGGCAGAAGCCAGGACATCTCAAAGGCGGAGTCGGTGGATCAGGAGATGGCGCTACCGGGCGCCGCGTCTTTGTGGGGATGTAGCACCGATAGAAGGGTGCCGTCGCCGGCTGCGAGCACCATGCCCTGCGACATCAGGCCCATCATTTTTCGGGGCGGTAGGTTGGCGATCACCACCACCCGTTTGCCGATCAGCTCTTCGGGCGCGTAGTGCTTGCCGATGCCGGCGAGGATCTGGCGCTCGCCGAGGTGTCCCAGATCGACCTCGAGGCGAAGGAGCTTGTCCGACTTCGGCACACGTTCGGCGAGCTTGATCAGGGCCACCCTGAGGTCGATCTTCATGAAGTCGTCGAACACCACGTCGGGCTTCGGCGGGGCGAGCTCTTTCTTTTCATCCGCGCTCGTCGTGGGGGCCTCCGCCGCCTTGGGGGCCTCGAGCTTGGGCGTGAGCTTCTCGAGCAGGGCGGCTTGCTGGTCCTTCTCGAAGCGCGGAAACAGCGCGCGACCCGGGCGAGTCGCGATCTCGGCCGGCAGCTGGCCGAAGGCCTCGGGCCAGAGATCGGCGCCGACGGCCGGACTCAGGCGTTCGAGGCCGAGCTGCGTCAGGAGCTCGTCACACTTCTGCGGCATGAAGGGCCAGAGCATCACGCCTAGAAAGCGCAAGCTCTCGAGCACGGTGTACACGACCTGGCCGAGGCGCTCCGTCTCGCCGTTCTTCGCGAGCTTCCAGGGCTCGGTCTGATCGACGTACTTGTTGGCGGCGGCGACGAGCTCCCAGATCGCATCGAGCGCGCGGTTCGGGTTGATGTCCTCGAGCTGCCTGCCTGCCGTCTTGGCGCTCTCCTCTGCGCGAGCCATGAGCGCGCGATCGAGGTCGGTCAGCGTGCTCGCGTCGATCTTGGGCACCTGTCCGCCAAAGCTGTTTTTCACGATGCTCGCGACCATGCGATTGAGCAGGTTGCCGAGGCCGTTGCCGAGATCGCCGTGATATCGGGCGAACAGATTCTCGTGGCTAAAGTCGCCATCCTGCCCGAAGGCCACGTCGCGCATCAGGTAGTAGCGCAGGACGTCGGCGCCCACGGCGTCGGCGATGGGGCCCGGCGGGATGAAGTTGCCGAGACTCTTCGACATCTTTTGCCCGTCGACCGTGAGCCAGCCGTGGGCCCACACCTGGGTGGGAGGCTCGAGGCCAGCGCTCATCAGAAACGCCGGCCAGTAGATCGCGTGAAAGCGCAGGATGTCCTTGCCGACGAGGTGCACGACGCGGCCGCTCGGCGGCCAGAAGGTGTCGAACAGCTCTCGCGATTCGGATGCGAGGGGAGGGCCCCCGAGGGCGCTCATGTAGTTCGTGAGCGCGTCGAACCAGACGTAGATCACGTGCTCGGGCTTGTCGGGCACCGTGACGCCCCAGCTGAAGGTGCCGCGCGAGATCGACAAATCCTTGAGGCCCTCGCGGACGAAGCTCTTCACTTCGTTGAAGCGCGCCTCGGGTTGCACGAACTTCGGATTCTTCTCGTAAAACTCGAGCAGCTTGTCGGTGTAAGCGCTGAGCTTGAAGAAGAAGGTCTTCTCCTTGAGCACCTCGACCGGCTTCTTGTGCGTGGGGCACAGCCGCCCCTCGAGCAGATCCTTTTCGGTGTAGTACGCCTCGCAGCCTACGCAGTAGAGGCCTTCGTACTCGGCCTCGAAGATGTCGCCGCGCTCGCGGCACAGGCGCCACAGCTCGTGCACGTGCTGCTTGTGTCGCGCCTCGGTGGTGCGGATGAAGTCGTCGTAGTCGCAGCCGAGCTTGTGCCACGCGTCCTTGAAAGGCGGCGCCATCATGTCGACGAAGGCCTGCGGCTCCATGCCCTGCTCACGCGCGCGCCGCTCGAGCTTCAAGCCGTGCTCGTCGAGGCCGGTCAGAAAGCGCGTGGGCTCACCGCGCAGGCGGTGATAGCGGGCCAGCACGTCGGCGGCGATGGTCGAGTAGGCCGTGCCGATGTGGGGCTTGTCGTTGACGTAATAGATGGGCGTGGTGACGTAGAAAGGTT
>CAYNOM010000631.1:0-4233 GCA_964398415.1 uncultured Polyangiales bacterium
GCGTTCGACCGTGCTCACGGAGGCGCCGTCATCGGCGATGCCCGCGACGTGCGTGTAGCAGTCGTCGTGCGCTGCGCTGTTGAGCTCGCGGATCAACGGGCGGAAGTCGATGCGGAGAGAACCGTACGGGCTCGTGCCCACCATGTTCCAGTCGGCATCGCCCCAGGCAGTGCTTGGTGGGGTTCTGAGCAGGTACCCTCCCGGAAACGGCTGCCCCTCGATCTTGTAGAATCGTGGCGCAATCGTGTCGCAGCGCAGGGCCGCCGCGGTCGGCGAGATCTGTGCGAGCGCTCCCTGCAGCGACCGGCAGACCCGCTGTGTCGCGTCTTGTGGGAAGAAGTAGCGTGTCTCGACCCCGTTGCTGGTAAAGACCGCCTCCTCGTCGTGCTGATACTGAACGAGCTTCGGATCGAAGTACGCTTCGGCACCCACGAGCTCGGCGCGAATCTTGGTCACGCGGAGGTTGTCGCCCTTGGCGCGATGGATCTGGAATCGGGGTGGAGACTCCTCCAGCTTGAGCTCCACGACACCGGTCTTTCGTATGCTCGACAGCACCCGCCCCTGCTCCACGCAGTGCTCGGGAATCGACGTGGTCGAATCATCGCTGTCAGCGCAGTCGGGATCGCGATCGAGGTAGGTTCCTGCATACGAAAGCGGATTGCCGAAGCCGGAGAACAGGCTCGTGGAAGCTATCGTCTCGGCCTCCAGTGCCGCCCGCTGCCGGCGATCAAGGAGACTGCGTCTGAAATCTCCACGCGCAGACCTGGTGGTCGGCTCTCTGAGCGTCGTGTACGCATGCGCGCGAGATGCGAGAAAGTCCAGACTGAGCGCAAGCTCTTCGAACCCGCGAACCTGGCGACACATCACCTCCCGCATGCGACCGGCGGCGTTCGCCACGTCAGTGATGTTGTTGAACGTGGTGTCGATGTAGGAGAGCTGCTTGCTGGCGTTCTTCACCCGCAGCTTCGCGAGCTCGACGTTCTGGTCTGCGAGCGTCGCGCGCTGCCTCGCCAGCTCGGCGTCCTCCCACAGGTCGCAGGCTTCCCGTCCGAGCCGATCGTTGTCGACCATCAGTCGCTGCATCTCCTGGGTGATCGCGTTCGCCTTCGTCGGATCGCTGACGTTGGACCCCTTCTCGACTTGAGCACGGACCTTCGAGAGCGCGATCATCTGCTTTGAGATCCCCTTCGACTGCGAACACACCGCGGCGCCGATCTCCGGCAGGCTCACGGGAGAAAACGGCTGCGCTCCTTCCCAGGTTTTGCGCGCCTGCTCTACCTTGTTCATGATCTTGGTGCCCGAATCAGCGGCTTTGTCGAACTTGTTATAGACGTCCTTGAACGGCTTGAGCTCCAGCTTGACCGAGCCATCCTCCAGCCCGTGAAGCAGAGAGTCGAAGCTCTCGAACGCGGAGAACAAGGTGGCGCCTCCGGTTTGCACCGTCAGGTAGATGTCCTTTGCGATCTTGGCCAGACTCATCACTGTCTCGAAGAACGATGGCTCCTTGGGTTGCATCGCCTTGCTGAGATCGTCAGACAGCTTCTGCAGCTGCCTGCTGTTCTGTTCGATCTGCTCCTGGTTGCGGCCGGTACGCGCTACCGCATACGCGGTAGCCTGAAGTTGGGTCTCGAGCTCGGCCTCCGCGATCGTGAGCTCCTTGAGGCGCTCCTTCTCCAACAGCGCCGCCTGCGACCTGACAGCCGACAGAACGAACTCGGCGTCCGTCGGGGCTCCGGCTGCAAGCGCCGCAGCGTCGAACCTGCTCTGAAACTCATCGCGAATGTAGCGCAGCACGTTGTCTCGCTCGGCCTCCAGCTTCGCAGGCTCGAGATACACAGGTAGGTCGTGCTCCATACCAAACACGTTGAGCCCGCGCTTCAGGACCGCGACGCGCTCCGCGGCCTCGCTGCACATGGCCACACGATCGTCGCGAACCGAGTTCGGGACGAGCGAGTGCCAGTACTCGCGAGTCGGATCCGTCTCGCAGAAGTTGCTGAGGACCCAGTTGAAGGCGTCGATGGCCCCCTGGCGATTGGCCGGACCTGTGCTCGTATCCGGATCGACGTCTCTCTCCTGGTATCGACCGTTGACCATCGACCGGCGCGCCGCGCGTCCGCCGATCAGGTAGAAGAGCTCCTTGTCCGCGTCTCCCATCGGAACGAACTGCACCGTGGTGGTCGACCCTGCCGATCCCTTGGCACCCGCCGTGCCATACTCCTTCCTCTTGAGCACGTTCGAGGAGAGCGTCGAGGGTAGGCTGTAGGCCGACTTGATCTTGGTGCGGTCAGCGAAGCCCGGCTTCATCTGGGTGAGGATGCGCTCGCCTCTCGCTCCCCCGTTGCCAGCAGACCCGCCGCTCAGTGAAACGCGAATGGTCGAGGGCAACGTCGCGCCTGAGACGACCAACAACGTCCCGGCGTCGCCGCCATCGCCACCGCCACCCGCCTTCGCGTTCCAGGTCCCATTCCAGCACCCTTCGTCGGTGTAGGGCACAGCCGGTCCCGTCATGCTCACGGTGCCACCCTGGCAGGTTACGTCCGGGAGATCTTGCCCCGGTTTGCCGGGAGCTCCTGCGAGATCGATCGCGCCCGCGCCCTCGATACGAGGTGCGATCAGAACCAGCCGCGCGCTAGGCTTTGCGCTCGCGCCGCGCCGCGTCGTGTTTCCGCTGACCTTGGTGGTGGTCTTTGCCCAGACATTGAAACCGAACTCGGGAGAGTCCTTGATCATGGGCACGTAGAACGTGTTGGCGCTCGTCGCAGTGGCCTCCCCCACCCTGAAATCACCGCTTGCCGGCGAGTCGTACTCGGCGTCCGACTCGATCACGGATCCCGGTCTGAACGTGATGGCATTCTGCGCGGCAAGAATGTAGGTGCGTCCTGGCGCAAGGTGCAGCGTGCCATCGATCTCGATGTTGCGTGCGAAGACGGCATGCCCGGTTCCCCCGATGGCACCTTGCTTCGTGGCCAGCGGCTGCGCCGCGATGGGGGCATCGTTGCCGTAGACTGCCAAGTCCGTGTACAAGGATCTCGTGTCGCCCGAGATCGACAGGTCTATCCCCGCATACAACGTGTTGGCGAGCATCGTGCAGTCTGTGCACGGAAATCGCCCTCCGCTCGCGGCCAGCATCGGGCCGATATGTCCATTTGCGAGCATGCTGAGCGAGAGCGCAGCGGGCTGGTCCGCTGCCATGCACGCCTCGTAACTGTACGGACCTCGAACACGGCCATTTGGGGTCTCGTAGGTCGAAGCGCGGTAGAGCTCAGGAAACAAGCCCGACCAATACAAGGCCCCCTGTTGGCTCAGTGCTTGGCTCGTCGCACCGAGGACCAAGTCGTCCTCGAGTGCCATCTCGGCACCGCCGTCGACCTCCTCGTCGCCAAGTGACCCTTCGTCGATCGAGCTTGGTCCGCACGCGCTCGCGACTACACTGGCGCCTGCCACCATCCTCCACCATTTACTTCCTAGACTCATGACCAATCTCCTATTCCACACACAAAGTCGATTCATAGATAGGCAGGCCTCGCGGACCTTACCTCTATACTCTTTCTCGTATCTCCGTTGCTTGGGATACCGGACGCGCCTTCACAGTTGGACGCAGCGTTCAGCACCTTGCCAGGGGTGGTGCCGTCACCTTTCATGCCCGTTCACGCATCACGACCATCCGGATTGGGACGACGTGCGACCCGTACGGCGGACTTCGATGGTTATTCCTGCAGCAGAAGCAGGCTGTCGCCGCTAGAGCCGACGTGGGCCCACCCGGGCTTTTCCGAGGACGCGCTCACCATCTCGCCGACCGTGCCGTCCACCTTCATGCGATGAAGGTGCATCGTGCCGTCGCCGATCTTGAGGAGGTGGAGATACGTTTCACCCGACCAGGGGTCCTCGAGGAACTCCACCGACGTCCATCCGCGCGTCCAGTCGTAGCTCACGACGAGTGAGTCAGGATTCGCGAGATCTCGGATTTGAACGATCCCGGTGTCTTCAGCCAGGGTGAATAGGAAGAGCTTGTCTCGAACGTGAAAGATCTCGGCACTCGAGGTTCCATTGGGGATGGAGAGGACCGTCGGCGGGAATGCCTCGTACAGGGTGCCATTCAAGAACGAGTACAGACGACCGGTGCGTCCGGGAACGGCTACGAAGAGGGTTCCCCATGGGGCTTCTCCTTTCCCCCAGAGAGCGCTGGCCGGGGGCGGCAGCCGCACGTTCCTTGAGGACAACGACCGCCTGACC
>CAYNOM010000632.1:0-4232 GCA_964398415.1 uncultured Polyangiales bacterium
CGAAAGCCGATGGGCGAGCACCCAGCGCGCAAAACGCGCGAACAGCGGGTTTCCTGGACTCGAAGCGTCCTCACGAGGGTCGACACTCACGCGAGGTTTCTCCCGATCCAGGCCCTGAGCGCCGGATCCGCGACGTCCGAGTGCAGGGCCCGGTGCTTGATGTCGCCCCACTTGAGCCCGCGCCTTTGATAGAGGGCAGTCACCGCCTCGGCGGCGTCCGCCCCGGCGCACACGAGCGGCGCCGAGAGTTGGCCGAGCTCGCGGGCGTGACGATAGTGGTGGGCAGCACGAAGTCGTCGGTCGAGCTCCTCGGCGAGCTTGCGCGGTTCATGCGGAGCGCGCCCCAGCACGAGCGCATAGCGATCTTCGGGCTCGCGCACGGGAACGAGCGTCGCGAAGTCGGAGAGCTGCGCCGAGAGCGACTCGAGCACCCCTTGCACGAAGCGCTCGTTCAGCTTCTCGCCGACCAGATCGCTCACGCCGCCTGCGCGTCCAAGCAGCTCGAGGGTCTTCGTGTTTCTGTAGCGCGGCCCGACCCTCACCCGATCGCCCACGCGATAGCGGTAGAGCCCGCCGAGCTGCGATACCACGAGGCCATACTCGGCGCCCTCCACAGCGTGCTCGAGCGGGTGCAGAACGCCCGCGTCGTCCTCGAGCTCGAGGTACACCTCGTCGACGAGGGGCACGGGACCGGGGGCGTGACACAAGGGCACCGTGATCGGCGCCTCGGTGCACAGAAGGCCCTTGCCCTGCACCTGCACCTTCGGAAAGCTCGCCGCAAGCGCGCGCGCCTGCAGCTGAGCCGCGCCGCTGGCCCAGCAGGAGATGAGCTTGAGCCTCGGCCACACGCGAGACCAATCGATCTCGTCTTCGTCCAGGGCTCGCGCGCGCATGCCGCTGAGGCGCGAGGCGCGAAGCAGCTCCGAGCGATGCTCCCGAATGAACGCAAGGTGCACCTGCAGAAACGATGGATTCCAGATCGAGATCACCTCGAGCTCGGGCTCGCCAAGCAGACACAACGCGGTGGCCCACTTGAACGACTCGGCATCGCTCGCGCGCGCGGCGTGGGTGCCGTCGACGAGGAACGGCGACACCAGGTGCCGCAACCAGCCCTCGAGGTAGTCGCGGTCGTCCTGCATGCCGATGGGTCGCCCCTGCTCCGTGGTACCGCCCGACGCGAACGCAGGCGACACGCTGAAGTACAGTCGCGCGCGCGACAAACGGGGGCCGTGCCTCACGAGGTCGCTCGCCCAGATGGCGAACATGCGACTGAACGAGCGCTTGAGCGAGCGCGTGTACGGGATGAGCTTGGCCGCGCCGCTGCTGCCGCTCGTCTTTTCGTAGAAGAGCACGGGCTCGTCGGTGAGCACGCGCTGCTCGGTCGCCCTCTGCTTCTCGAGCCAGGGCGCAAGCGCGTCGTAGTCCACCACGGGCACACGGCGTCGGAAGTCGTCTGCGCTCTGCACGTGGAGCATGCGCCCGTACTCGCTGGCTGCCGCGTGTCTCGCGATGCGCTCGAGCACCATTTCTTGGGAGCGCCAAGGATGTTCGAGCGCGGCGTGGAACGCACGCGACGTGGGGCGAAGAGCGAGCTCTGCCGCGCGAAGCAGCGTGGCCATCAACCCACCTCCGCGGCCACGGGCACCACGGTCTGCGCGGGCAGATTGCCCGCCGGCCTGACGCGCACGCCGGGCCCGAGCGCCGAGCCCGCGCCGATGAAGGCACCCGCGCCGATCTGCACGGGCCGCACGAAGAGCAGAAGGTTGCCCTGCCGTGTGGGACGAATGATGTGCCCGAAGATCTTCACCTGGTGACCGAGCACCACGTGGTCCCCGATCTCGAGCAGGCTGCGGTCGGTGATCTCGACCTGCGGCGTCCAAACGACGCCCTTGCCGACGCGCGCCCCCCACAGCCTGAGCCAGGCGCTGTACACGCCCGGAATGCTGCGCAGCAGCGCCTCGAGCTGCGGCCACGTCAGATAGAGGAGCTGAATCTGATAGCCGCCCCACCAGGGCACATACTTTTTGCCCACGAGCTTTGCGCCCCCATGCTCGAGGGGCCAGAGTCGCTCGTGCAGTCGAAAAGTAAGGGGCGGCACCGCATACAAGAGTACGAGCAGCCCCGCGAGCGCCCAGGGCTGCCGCGCAAGCACGAGCCACATGACGCAGCCGAGCGCACTGCCCTGGAGGAGCAGCGGATACAGGCCCCACAGCATCGCGAGCCGACTCATGGCTTCACCGGAAAGAAGAGCCGCCGTGCGAGCCCCATCGGCAGCCGAAGGCCGAGGCGCTGGGGCCGGTCCGCCGACCGGATCAGAGTGCCGTGGAGCTCGTCCCAGAGCTTCAGGTTTGCGCCGTAGTTTCCATGGGGACCGCTCTCGGCGTGATGCCAAGCGTGGTCGCGCGGCAGGATGAGCACGGCGTCGAGCACACGTCCTAGGGGGCCGAGCTTTGGGTCGAAGGTCGAGTGGCGAAAGAGATCGAGGGCGGCACCGAGCGCCACCCCGAACACGTATCCCGACGTGTCGCGCAAGAAGAAGAGCGCAGCGCCGTGCAGCCACAAGTACACGATCAGAAAGCTCGTCCAGAGCGTGTTTCTGGAGGTGCCAAGCACGTCCATCTCGCTCAGCGTGTGATGCACGAGGTGCGCGAAGAACAGCCGTGGGTGATGCAAGAGCCGGTGGTTCCAGTAGTAGACGTAGTCGACCGCGACGAAGCTCAGCAAAAAGCCACACAGCCAAGGAGCGAAGGGCAAGACCAGGGCTCCCTCGAGCGAAGGCACGACCGCGCGCAGCGCCGCGACCACGCCCACGACCTGCAGCCACGGGATGAGCCAGCCCTGCACGAAGAGCCCCGATAGATCGAGCAGCCAATCGCCGAGCGGCTTTCGTCGGTATGGCGAGAGGCCCTCGCGCGCGAGCCTTACGCCGCTGAGACTCCAGAACGCAAGGAGCGGCAGAAGGTCAGACATAGAAGCCGACCCGCGCCGTCTTGGTTGGGAGCGTGCGCGGGTCCTGTCCCTGTAGCAGCGCGTCTCGAATCGACTCCACGAACACGTGAATGGCGTCGGCCGAGGTGTTGTTGAAGTCCTCCCCGTAGCGCTCGATCACCGCCATCTGGCGGTCGAGCGCCTCGATGTCCTGATCGATGACGCGCTGCGCCTGAAAGGCCAGGATGCGGCGCGCGATGCGATCGATGGGCCCAAGGCGACTGAAGGCCCCGAAGTTGTAGCTGAGGGTGGTGTAGACGAGCGTGCTGTCGTCTTCCTCGGGCACCGACTGCGAGATGATGAACAGGTGCCGATTCCTCGAGAAGCGATACTCGACCTCGGTCACGTTCGGCATGTGAAAGTTGTCGCGATGAACGAGGGGTGTACCGTCGGGATTCAAGAAGCGCGCAAACCAGCCCACGTTGTCGGTCTCGCCCTGATAGTCGACGAGCACCGAGCCATTCTCGCGGCGGATCACGGTCTCGATGCGCTGGCGACGTTCATCTCGGAAGATGCCCGGATGCACGTAGACGGTGTGGGGCACGTCGATGAAGTTCTCGGCGCAGTTGGTCACGCTGTTGCGAAAGCGGTTCACGAGCACGAGGTGACGCCACGCGGGGTTGTCGCGGTGGGGCATCTTGAAGGGCAAGATGTCGCTCGGGCCATCGCGCTCGAGGCGCACGTAGACGAAGCCGTCCTGCTCGATCACGGGGAAGGTCACGGCGCAGCGCCGCTTCGAAGCCTTGAACGCCGCGCCCTCGGCCGGCACGGCCGTGACCGTGCCCTCGGCGTCGTAGCGCCAGCCGTGGTAGGGACAGCTCACCTGACCGTTTTCTACGTGGCCCTTCGACAGGGGTGCGTTGCGATGCATGCAGCGATCGCGCATGGCCACGGCCTGCCCGTCCTCCCCGCGAAACACGGCGAGCCACTCGCCGAGCACCTTACGGCCGAGCAGCGTCTGAGCCTTCAGCTCTTCGCTCTCTGCAATCACATACCAGAACGAGCGGTAGTCCATGGCGTGTCCTCAGCCGGGGTGGGGCTCGACCTCGAGGTCGGATAGGGCGTAAAGCTGGCAGGCGAGGCGCGCCTCAGGGTCGCCCGGGGCCAACACCTCGAGCAGCTCGCGCTCGTCGTCGCTCGGCGCTGGCACCTCACCACGCACGCGCACCAGGCAGGTGCCGCAGATGCCCGTGCGGCATCCGAACAGAAGCGGCGAGTTGCCCGCGTCGAGTTGCTCGCTGAGA
>CAYNOM010000633.1:0-4230 GCA_964398415.1 uncultured Polyangiales bacterium
CGCGTTTCCGCCGGTGGTCGTCTCCGGGTTAGCGAAAGCGACCGCTATGCCGACGAGTTCTGGCGCTCTCGGTCGCAAGAACCAGACGGAGAACGCGGGACGGAGAGTGCGGACGGAGAGCGACGGAGAATGCCCGGCGGGGCCCGCTTGAGGCCGCTGAAGGCTGCGTGCGCAAGCGCGAGGCATATCGACGGCCGAGCCTGACGCGCTCGCGCGGGCTACGTACCCGCCATGCAGCGCGCGCTCAGGGTTCTCGTGCTCTCGCTCGCCTCAGCCGGATGCGCGTCCGCATCGGCAACGGCCGCGAACGGACGAAGTTCGGGGACGGCGCCCGCGAGCGGCAGGGCCGTGTCGTTCGACGACTTTCGGCGTGCGGTCGAGGGATACCGCGTCGGCGTTCGTCGCGAGAACATGCTCCCGCTCGGAAACGCGGCCAGTGCGTGGGCCGCTTATCGCGTGGGCTTCGTGGAGACAAGCCCCAACATGTCGTTCGGCTAAGGAGTATTCAACGCCGTGGTGAGCGCCGCACCCTATCCGCCGCCACCCGTCGCAATCCGTTCGTCAGACGGCCTCACGTACTTGCGGTGGACGTTGAATCGCGGAGAGAGCCAGGCGGCACCTGGAACGCCGAGCCCTCGGCTTCGAACGCTCGGAGGCGCGCGACGAACGAGTTCCACGTACGCTAGAGCTGCGTGCAGAACCGACGGCGCAGCCGTCATGGCGCACTCCCGGTGCTCTGTTGCGCGGGCCGCGGAGGTAGGCGAGCGAGGTCGACGAGCCTGGGCGACGGCCGTTACGGAAGCCCGCGTACCAAGCCGATCATCGCGAAAGGAACCAAAGAACGTTGCTTTTTGCAGTTGGTGGATCTCGCTTTGGATCTGCATCTTGCGAAAAGTAACGAAAAACGTTACTTTTCGTTGGCATCGCATCTAGGCGGCCAGCGTGCGAACTTCCACTTACATCGCCGACCTCGCTGCTCGCGGTCGTCACCACTTCACGACTGAGGAGGCCGTGGCGGCGCTCGGCGGGTCGGTGGTAGCGGTGCGAGCATCGTTGCGCCGCTTGAAGGCCAAAGGTGACATCGCCGATCCGCATCGCGGCTTCCACATCATCGTTCCGCCCGAATACCGGCGTCTGGGCTGCCTTCCGGCCGACCACTTCGTGCCGCAGCTGATGCAGCACCTCGCGGAGCCCTATTACGTGGCGCTGCTGAGTGCGGCCGAGCTCCACGGCGCTGCCCATCAGCGGCCCCAAGCGTTTCAGGTGATGGTGAAGACGAACCGTCGCCCGCTCGACTGCGGCGAGGTTCGGGTTCAGTTTGTCGCGCGCAAGGACATGGAGCGCACCTCCGTCGTGGAGAAGAAGACGCCACGAGGCCCCCTTCGCGTGGCGTCGCCGGAGGCGACAGCGCTCGAGCTGGTTGGCTATGCGGACCACAGCGGCGGGCTCGACAACGTCGCGTCGGTGATCGGCGAGCTGGTCGAGTCGCTCGACGCTGATCGACTCGTGGCGGAGGCAGCACGCAGCCCCATTGCGTGGGTGCAGCGACTCGGCTACCTGCTCGATCTCACCGACCATCGCGACGTCGCCGACACGCTCGTGACGCACGTGAGTGAGCACGCCAAGGTCGTCGCGCCTCTCGTTCGCTCTCGGAGCCGCGCGGGAGCGAAGCGGGACGAGCGTTGGAAACTGGCCGTGAATGCGAGCGTGGAGCCGGACCTTTGATTCCCAAGGACTTCATCACCGAGTGGCGAGATCGTGCGCCGTGGGTCCTCGATCGCCAGGTAGAGCAGGACCTCGTCATCTCGCGTGCGCTCGTAGAGCTGTTCTCCCGCGACGCTGTCGCCAATGCGCTCGCGTTCCGCGGCGGGACTGCCCTGTACAAGCTCCACTTCCGCCCCGCAGCTCGGTACTCAGAGGACATCGACCTCGTGCAGACGAGCGCGGGAAGTATCGGGGCGGTGATGGACGCCATCCATGACGCCCTCGACCCGTGGCTCGGCAAACCGAAGTGGAAGCAGAGCGAGGGGCGCGTCACGCTCAACTACCGCTTCGAGTCCGAAGATGCGCCTCCGGTGGCGCTCAAGCTCAAGGTGGAGATCAACTCGCGCGAGCACTTCGCGGTGTACGGGCTGAGAGATCACCGGTTCGAGATCGCCTCGCGATGGTTCACCGGCGGCGCAGACATCCGCACCTACGAGCTCGACGAGCTGCTGGGCACGAAGCTCCGCGCTTTGTACCAGCGCAAGAAGGGCCGCGACCTCTTCGATCTCGCGCTGGCGCTCGATCGCGGCGGCGTGAACCCGCAGCGCATCGTCGAGGTGTTCGCGAAGTACATGGACGCTGACGGCGCGAAGGTGACGCGCGCGATGTTCGAGCAAAACCTTGCGGCGAAGAAGGCCGACGCCATCTTCACGGCGGATATGACGCCGCTGCTCGCCCACGGACACGCCTGGAGCTTCGAGGTCGCGTTCGACCGCATCTGGAAGGAGCTGATCGCGCTCTTGCCGGGCGATCCTTGGAAGGGCGAACGATCGGAGTAAGCAACTACTGAACGGGCGCGGCCACCAGCGGCGGATGAGGCCCTGCTCGGAGCGCTCGTGGCTGGCTCATCTGCGGGAAACGTTGGCAGTGGCTGTCTCGCTCCCACGGCAAATGAGAGAGTTACGGAGCGAGCCAGGGGAACCGCTCTGCGCTCGCGGTTCGGGCAAGAAGCGTAAGCGCTGCTGTGGAGTGCGACCGGCAGCGATGCAGTGGCATGACGCGCTGCTCAGTTCGCGCAGCACCTCTTGAACTTCTTGCCGCTGCCGCACGGACACGGGTCGTTACGCCCGACCTTTGGGCTCGCCCGCTGAACGGGCTGTGCGTTCCGGGCATGCCGCGCGGCGAAGGCTTCCACGCTCCCCGGCCCAGTAGGTGTACATCTCGAGCACGGTGACGGGCAGCGCCTCGCGTCCTTCCTGGAGCCACGCATCGGGGTTGTCGGCCGCGGCGGGCCAGTGCTCGCCGACCTTCTCGACTGGCGCAGCGCCCGCGAGGGCGAGCATGCGGAGGACCTCCGGGTAGCAGCGCTTGTCGTCGTTCCAGAGGTCGTCTCGTAGGACGATGCCGACGTATCCCGAGCAGAACTCGAGGACTGCGTCACGGTCGCTCGGGTCGGGGCAGAAGCAGGCGTCGTGATCCCCGAGTGTGCGAAGCACTTCCTCGTACAGCGCCATCAGCGCACCCGTGCAGGCTGCGGCTTCCCGCTGGTTCGCAAAGGTGTGCTCGCCAAGAACAGTCGGCAGCCACGAGCTCGGTGGCACCAACGCGGGCGCGGTCGCGACTGCCGCAAACAGCCCGCAAATGGCCTGGAAGTTCAGCAGCTTCGGGGAAGCCTCGAGCATGCGCTTGAGGTCGGCGATGGGTGGGCGTGAGCAGGTGATCGTCCACAGCCGTCCGAGGGCCGGATCGCCCGACGCGTTGGCGAAGCTCTCAATGCCGTCCTCGTCGATGGCGCGCATCGCCTCGTCGAGGGCCGCCTGATCCGTCTCGAACGGATCGTCCCACACGGTCGAGCCTCCCAGGTGGTCCTCCACTTCGAGCAACCATCCTGGATCGCTCTCACCTCGATAGATGCAGATCCTGACACCCACGCCGTCGCGCTCGATCACGCGTTGAAGTGGGGAGTACTCGATCGTGGGTTCCGCTTCGTCAGGTTCGCGCGAGGGCCTGGGGGGCTCGGACATGGCGTAGCCATACTCGACGAGGGTGAGGCTGTCCCGCCCGGACCGCGAGCCAACTTGCGCCGAGCGTCCGTCGATCCAGACTCGCGTCCCGATGGACGAAGCGAAACTCCTCCAGAAGCTGCGCGACCTCGAAGCTCTCTTCGCTGGCGCTACCACGCCCGGCGAACGTGTGGCCGCGGGCAACGCGAAGGAGCGCATCCTCGACCGCCTGCGCGAGCTCGAGAAGAGCGCGCCGGCTGCCGAGCACAAGTTCACGATGGGCGACATGTGGAGCAAGAAGCTGTTCCTCGCGCTACTGCGTCGCTACGGCCTCAAGCCCTACCGCTACCGCGGCCAGCGACACACGACCGTGATGGTGCGCGTCCCCAAGCGCTTCGTCGACGAGACGCTCTGGCCGCAGTTCCAGCGCGCGAGCGAAGAGCTGCGCAGGCATCTTGACGACGTCGCCACGCAAGTGATCGTGCGCCCGCGATCGATGCAACGGACGTGGACGTCGAGGAGC
>CAYNOM010000634.1:0-4230 GCA_964398415.1 uncultured Polyangiales bacterium
GGTGGGGGCGTACGGTGACGACGACGCCGGTTCCAACTCGGGTAGCGCGTATGTGTTCGTACGCAGCGGTACTTCGTGGTCGCAGCAGGCGAAGCTCACCGCGAGTGACGCTGCGGCCTTCGACCTGTTCGGCACGCGAGAGTGGGCGGGCCGCCTGCCAAGCGCGCTCTCAGGCCTCTTGCTGCTCGCCACGACCTTCGCCTGGGTGCGCGGCTTCGCGAGCACCCGCGTGTCGACCTACGCGCTGCTCGTGCTCGGCACGACGCCCATGTTCCTGCTGCACAGCCGGCAGATGCTGGGTGCGACCCCGATGCTGCTGTGCGCCACGCTGTCGATGCTGGGGCTGAGTCGGGCCGTGTTCGCGCGTGACGGCTCCAACGCAGCGCGCGGCGCGTGGCTCCTGCTCGCCGCGCTCGCAGCGGTGCTCGGGACGCTGCTGTCTGGCGCCCTGGTCAGTGCGGCTCCCGTGCTCGTCGCTGCCGCGCTCGCGTTTGCGCTGCAGCTCGGCAACGGGGTGCGCTTCACGGGCCCACAGCGGATCGCTGGACTTGCCTGCTCCACCGCGGCGATCGTCGTGACGGGCATCATCACCCAGCGCATCTTCGCGCACGCGCCCGAGTACGGCGTGTGGCTCGGAGGCAAGCCGCTCGACAGCCAGCCGCCGACCTACGAGCTCGCGATAGAGCAATTGTTTCACGGGTTCGCTCCCTGGAGTGCGCTCTTGCCCGTCGCGCTCGGCGCGCTGCTCCGCAACACGCCGCCGCCGGACGCCCACGCTCAGGACGACAGCGTGAGCGACGAGACCACGCTCAAGCTGCTGGTGATGCTCTGGGCGGCCCTCGCTTACGCTGCTCAGACGCTGTTCTTGTCGTCCTACGGCAGCGTGGCCTTTCCGGCACCGGCCGCCTTGGCCGTGGCTTCTGCGCTATGGCTCGACGGCATGGGACGAAGCCGCCGCGCCTTCTGGCCAGAGGTCGTGGTGATCGTCCTGATGGCCGCGTTGATCATCCGCGACTTCGCGCTTTATCCCCAAAGCCCCATCGGCATCTTGGGCCTCACCGACGCCACGGTGCCTAGCGAGTTCAATCCACGCAGGGCGTGGGCCATTCTGTTCGGGTGCTTCGCGGCAGCGGTGGTGCTCGCGAGCAGCGCGACGCCCGACCGCAACTCGCTCGATCTACGTGCGCCCTACCACTTCCTCGCGGACATCTACCGACGCAGCCTCGCGTCCAAGCTGTGGCTTCTCGTGGTGGCCTTGCTCGCCCTGTCGCTTCTGTCGTTTGGGGCGCTCGCATGGCTCGCGACGGGCCTGCCGCTCACGACGATCGCGCGCAAGGTCGGGCGCATCGTGGGCTTCATCCCGCTCGCGGTGCCGCTCGTGGTCGCGGGCGGCCAGCTCGTCTACCACCATGCCGCACGGCTCGCCCACCTGCGCACGCTGCCGGTGTTCTTCGCGGCCCTTTTGTGCGGCGGCTACGCGAGCCAGGTGTTTCTGCCGCAGCTGAGCGAGCACTTTTCTCCGCGCGACGTGTTCATGGCCTACAACGAGCTCGCGCGCGACGGCGAGCCCTTGGCCCAGTATCACGTCGAGGGGCGCGCCGCGGCCTACTACGCGAAGGGCGAGGTGCGCGAGCTAACCCAGCGACCCGAGCTCATCGAGTATCTCGCTGGCGACGGGCGACGCTGGGCCGCGCTGCCCACCGACGATCTGCCGGAGGTCGATTCTGCCTTTCGTGCACGCACGAAGCGCCATCTGTTTGTGCCTGCCGCGGCGGCCGAGAACGCACGCGTCACCCTCGTCGCCACCGTGCCGATCGAGGGCAAGAAAGACCTCAACCCACTGAGCGAAGCCGTGTTGACGAGCGTGCCGCCCGTGCAGCACCCCGTCGGCGCCAGCTTCGAAGACCGGGTTGAGCTCGTCGGCTACAACCTCTCGCTGCCCAACGGTGCGGCCCATGTCGGCGCGGGGCAGAGCTTCGAAGTCACCTGGGTTTTTCGTGTGCTCGAAGCCAACGTCGCCGGCTACAAGATCTTCGTTCACCTCGACGGACAGGATCAACGTCTCAACGGAGATCACGAACCTGTAGACGAGAAGTACCCTCTGAGGCTATGGCAGCAGGGGGATGTGATCGTGGACCGACAGACGCTCAAGGTCCCGGCCACGTACCCGTCCGGCGAGTACACGCTCTACATCGGCTTTTTCCGGGGGGAATCCAGGCTGAAGGTGGTGGGCGGAAAGAAGGACGAAGCGAATCGCGCCGACGCTGGCACGATTCGCATTCGGTGAGCGCTGCGATGGGGGATCGCATGACACTGCGACAGGAAACGACCATGGGGAGCAGGGACGACGAAGAGGAACAGGAGGGGGGCATCGAGCGGCGACGCTACGAACGCTTCGAGACCTCCATCTCCGTCGATTACGCGAACGGCGACACGTTCCTGTTCTCCTACATTCAAAACATCAGCGAGATGGGCATCTTCATCCGCTCGGACGAGCCCTTGCCCGTGGGCACCATGCTGCGCATGCGCTTCGCGCCCGAGGGCCAGGAGGCGATCGAGCTCTCGGGCGAAGTGACCTGGGTCAATCCCTTCCGCCCCTTCGGCGACAACCTCAATCCCGGCATGGGCATTCGCTTCTCAGCGCTCACGCCAGATCAACGTGAACGCATCGTCGAGCTGGTGCGCACGGTGGCCTATCTCAGGCCCCAGCAGGACAACTGACGCGCGGCTGGACGCGCACCCCGTCGCAGCGCCTCGGCGAGCTCTACGTCGAGCACGGCGGGCAGCTCGACCTCGTCCTGGAGGCACGTGCTGCGACGCACGTGAGGCAACGGCGGCGGCCTGGGACGACCCGGCAGACGCGGAGGGAATCCTACGAGCGCCGCGCGCAGACGCCTGCGGTCGGCCCCATCCACGTAGGAGAACGAGAGCCCCATGCCGTTCGGAAACGCGTCCCCCGCCCTCCGCCAGAGCCCGACGCGCGCCACGTCGGCCAGGGCCCACAGGGGTAGCTCGGTCCCAGGCAGGGCCAGCGTGATCACCACCTCTTCGCCCGCCTCCAGCGGAAGACAAGTGTCGAGCCAGAGCCCCGCATCCGAGATGTCGCTCGCAGGCATGGGCACGGCGCCGTCCCAATAGTTGCTGCGAACCTCACACGCGAACCTCAGCGCCCGCCTCAGACTGCGTCGTCGTGTCGCCGCCTTGACCATCCCCGCCCCCCGGCGGACCATGGTAGGCGACTGGCGCACATGTAGGCAACAAGCACGACCCTGGAGAGCACGATCAGAGCCAGGCGAGCTCCAGTGCTTGGTGCTCGAGCAAACGGTAGCTGCCCTCGTAGAAATCCCCCGGCACCGCCCGTAGCTGGCCTCGGGTGATCTCGTAGAGCCAGAGGCCCTCGCGGCCCGTATAGGTGGCACTCCCCGCGCAGAAGATCCACGGCCGCGCGGCCGTGGGCGGGTGGTGGTAGCGAAAGTGGATGTGGCCGTGCACGAGCACCACGCGCTCGCGCGCGCACACGCGCATCAGGGCCTCGGCCTGCGCCATCCCATGCTGGGCCGAGTCGGGCCGTCCGTCTTTTCGCAGCGGACCATAGTGCGTCATGACGATGCAGACCCGATCGGCGTAGCGATCGAGCAGACGCGACAGGGCCCTCAGCTGGACCTCGGGTAGCTCGCCTCGCGAGGACACCGGGTTTGGGTTGGGCCGGGCGCTGTTGACCGCCACGATCGCAAGCTCGTCGCCGATCAAGCGCAGCAACGGATAGGGCCCGTCCGCGCCCGGCTCGTCACTCGCTTGCAGGTCGCCGAAGTGGCGCTCGAAGCGTAGGTCTCGGACCGCGTCGTCGAGGTAGAGATCGTGGTTGCCCGGCAGAAGCAGCATCCCGAGCGGCGCGTCGAGCAGCCCGCTGATGGCCTTGCGCGCAGCGACACATTCGGCCTCCGTGCCGAGCGCAGTCAGATCTCCGGTGCAAATGACCATGTCAGCCGCGATCTGGCGTCGCAGCTCGGCAAGGCGTTCGAGCTTCGCGGGCGCATCTGCGAAGTACTTGCCGCGTCGCAGCACCAGGTTTGCACCGCCGACCAGGCGCTTCGTCAGCAGCTCGCGCGTCGGCATGGCCGTGAGCGGCTGCTGGATGTGGACGTCGCTGAAGTGCAGTACGCGAATCACGGCTTCGAGGGCTTGCTCATGGGAACAGGCCCACGCCCGAGAGCGCGAGCCCTTCTGGGA
>CAYNOM010000635.1:0-4220 GCA_964398415.1 uncultured Polyangiales bacterium
CGGAGTACTCGCTCATGTCGTAGCGTAGAAACGGCACGCCGAGCGCCTGTGCGAGCTGCTTCGCGAGCTCGGTCTTGCCGACGCCCGTGGGCCCCGAGAACAGGAACGAGCCGACGGGCTTGTCGGGGGCCCTCAGGCCCGCGCGCGACAGCTTGATGGCGGACACGATGGAGCGAATCGCCTCGTCTTGGCCGAAGATGCGCGCAGCGAGCTCCTTGTCGAGGTTGCGCAGGCGATCCTTGTCGGAAGCCGACACGCGCTTGATGGGCACGCCGGCCATGTGGCTGACGATCTTCTCGACGGCGTCCTCGTCGACGATGCCCGTGCGCTCGTTCGCGGGCCTGAGCCTTTCGCGCGCGCCCGCTTCGTCGATCACGTCGATGGCCTTGTCGGGCAAGAGGCGCTCGTTGATGTGCACCGAAGCGAGCTTGGCGGCGGCCTCGAGCGCGCCGTCGGTGTAACTGACGTGATGGTGCTCCTCGTAGCGCGCCTTGAGGCCCTGCAAGATCTGGATCGTGTCGCCGATGCTCGGCTCACCGATGTCGATCTTTTGAAAACGCCGCGCGAGGGCGCGGTCGCGTTCGATGGCGCTGCGGAACTCCTGGTAGGTCGTGGAGCCGATGCAGCGCAGGCGGCCGGCGGCAAGGGCTGGCTTGAGGATGTTGGACGCATCCATGGTGCCGCCGCTCGTCGCCCCGGCGCCCACGATGGTGTGGATTTCGTCGATGAACAGGATCGTGTTGGGCTGTTCGGTCAGCGCCTTGATCACGGCCTTGAGGCGCTCTTCGAACTGGCCGCGGAACTTCGTGCCCGCGAGCAGCGCACCCATGTCGAGCGAATAGACCTTCGCGCCCTCGAGCGCCTCGGGAACACGCCCCTCGTGGATGCGCAAGGCGAGGCCTTCGGCGATGGCGGTCTTGCCCACGCCGGGATCGCCCACGAAGATGGGGTTGTTCTTGCGACGGCGGCACAGCACCTGGATGGTGCGCTCGAGCTCCCGGTCGCGGCCGATGAGCGGATCGATGCGACCTGCCTCGGCTTCGGCGACGAGATCGGTAGTGAACGCCTCGAGGGGGCTCTTGCCCGAGGCCCCCTCTTCGTCGTCGCTCTCCTCGTCTGCACCTTCCTCGCGCTCGCGTCGGCTATGCAGCTCGATCTCGTGCATGCCCGGCACGATGCCGTGGGAGATGTATTGCTTGAGGTCGAGCTGGGTGACCAAGGCCTTCTTGAGCAAGAACACCGCGAAGGACTCGGGCTCGTCGAACATCTCGATCAGCACCGCGGTGCCGTCGATGGCTTCCTGCTCGGAGCTCATCACGTGAATCGCCGCCCGTCGCAGCACGCGCTCCACCGACAGCGTCTGTTGGGGCGGCACCTCGACGTCCTCGGGTAGGCGTTCGACGTCTTCGTGCAGGTGCTTTTCGAGCTGTTTGCGTAGCTTGCGTAGGTCGGCACCACAGGCGACGAGGGCGTGCCCCGTGCGGCGGTCGTCGAGCAGCGCATTGAGCAAGTGCTCGAGCGTGACGTACTCGTGGCGTAGACGCGCCGCCTCCTCGAAGGCGTTGCGCAGTGCGAGCTGCAGCGCGCGCGTGATCATGGGCGGTTGAGCCATGTCAGTCGTCCTCCGGTTCGACGGTGAGTCTGAGTGGAAATTCGTGCTCTCGTGCCAGGGCTTCGGTCTTTCGCGCTTTGGTTTCGGCGATCTCGAAGCTGTAGACGCCCGCCACCCCAACGCCCGTGTGGTGCACGTGCAGCATGATGCGGGTGGCGCCGATTTCGTCGTGGTGAAACACGGAGCGCAGCACGTCGACGACGAATTCCCGGGTCGTGTAGTTGTCGTTGTGCATGAGAACCCGGTACAGGCGAGGCTTCTTCACCTGTTCCTTGGTCTTCGACTCGGTCACGACGTCGGCGTCGTGGTCGTGTTTCTGCGCCATGAGCCATACCTCGGAGCCGCCCTGGGCGACCCTCGACATTCTACCGGTTGGCTCGCCCGCGGACACCCCCACCTGCTGAGTCACAGGGCCTGTCCTCATATTCCTCCCGTCGATCCCGGGTGCCTCGAAACCGCTGAGCCTTTCGTCGCTCCTCAACGATACCCGGCATCGCCTCGTCGCACCGAAAGGCTCAGCGATTCCGATCCATCCCGGGCTCTCGGTCCGGAATATCAGGACAGGCCCTAGTCGCTCCTGGCTCGCCATGCGTTTCGCAACGTGTCCATCAACGCATGGATTTCAACCCCTTGGTAGCGCGGCTCGATGCGCAGGGGCTCGGTCGAGGCGCGCTCGACCACGATGTCGAGTCGGTCTTCGTCGACGTGGATGTCGGTTACATCCGCCCACGCCACCCACCGCTCGCTCGCCCCCTCGACGAGGAGCAAACCCCGCTCGTACAGCGCAAGCTGAAACAGCTCGGGGTGGAGGGCGCGGCGCTCGGCCGCCCTCCCGGCCGCGAGCCAACCGAGCGACACGAGCAGCGCGAGCACGCACACGAGGGCGATGGTGAACGGCACGGACGACAGCAAGACGAGGACGGCACAGGCCGCCCCCACGGCCGCCGAGACACGCCGCACCGTGGCGAGTCGCCGCTCGTCGATCGGGTCGGTTTCGAAGCGCCTCAGGGGCTGCTCGGTCGGGGGCGGTCGCATGGGGTCTCAGCCCTTTTCCGCGAAGTGGTGGATCAGGGCGTCGATCAGCCCCTCGGCCGTGTATTCGCTCGCGATCACCTGCGCGTGCAAGCCGAGCGCCCGCACCGCATCTGCCGTGACAGGTCCGATGGCCGCGATGCACGCGGTCGACAAGAGGGGCAGGGCGTCGTCGCCCAGGCCGGCGACCAGCCGCTCGACCGTGGAGGGCGAGGTGAAGGTGACGACGTCGAGCGCCCGCGCACGAAGCCGCTCTCGGACGGCATCGAACGCTGCGGGGAGCGCGGCCTCAGTGCGATAGGCCGCGACCACGTCGACCTTGGCACCGGCCGCTCGCAGAAGCTTGGGCAGCGCATCGCGGGCGACCTCGGCGCGCGGCAAGAGGACTCGGCGCGGAGGTGCGTTGCCCGAGCGCTCGAGGATCGCCTCGGCCACGGCCTCACCGCGGTACTCGGCAGGGATGAGGTCGGCCCGCAGGCCGCGCAACGCGAGCGCAGCGGCGGTAGCAGGCCCGATGGCCGCCACGCGTGCGTGGCCGAAGGCACGTGCGTCGAGCCCCTCAGCGTCGAGCGCGTCGAAGAAGGCCCGTACGCCATTCACGCTCGTGAACACGACCCAGTCGTAGTGAGATGCATGGCGTGCGGCATCACGCAGGAGACTGGCGTCGGGCGCCGGCATGATGCGCACGGTGGGCACCTCGATGGGCTCGGCGCCCGCGTCGCGCAGCGCGCGCGCCATGTCGGCCGCCTGGCCCTCCGGGCGTGTCACGAGCACGCGTCTGCCGAACAGGGGCAGGGTGTCGAACCAGCGCAGGTGCTCGCGCAGGGACACCACGGAGCCCACGATGGTCAACGCGGGCATCGCGAGCTCTGCCGCCTTGGCTAGCTCGGCTATCGTGGCCACCGTGCCGACCACCGTGCGCTGGCTTGCGAGCGACGCCGATGACACCACCGCAGCCGGCGTATCGCCCGCGCGTCCGTGCTCCATCAGCAGGCTCATCAGCGAGTCGAGCTTGCGCAGGCCCATGAAGAACACGAGTGTTTGGGTGGCGGTCGCGAGCTTGGTCCAGTCGTGGGTCGTGACGTCTTTCTCAGGCGATTCGGTGGCGGTGACGTAGGCGACACTGCTCGCCAGGTCGCGGTGCGTGAGCGAGATGCCGGTGTAGGCCGAGGCCGCCATGGGCGAAGCCACGCCCGGAACCACCTCGAACGGGACGCCGTGGCGGGCGAGGGCCTCGGCTTCTTCGGATCCACGGCCGAACAGGAAGGGATCGCCGCCCTTTAGGCGCACGACCTTGCGTCCCAGCTTGGCTTCGGCGACGAGGCGCGCGTTGATCGTGGCCTGTCGTTCGCTCGCGCGGCCCGCGCGCTTGCCCACGAACACGAGCTCTGCGCCGGGGCGCGCGTGGCCGATCAGGTCCGGATGCACGAGCGCGTCGTAGAGCACGACGTCTGCCTCGCGCAGCCGTCTCAGGGCACGCTCGGTGATCAGCTCCGGGTCGCCGGGGCCTGCCCCGCACAGGCTCACGCGGCCCATGCGCACGTGTCGTTCGTTCATCGTCCCCAGGATAGCAGCG
>CAYNOM010000636.1:0-4216 GCA_964398415.1 uncultured Polyangiales bacterium
TTCTTGCTCCCTCTGTCTGGAATAGAGGCGTCGGCGGACGAATCGGAGACACGGAGTCGACCACAGGAGAGCGAATTCGATGTCGCACACGCAGTTGGTCTCGAAGTGAGGCACAGCCCGCGTCTCGAGAGACGAGAGGTGGCGGGCTCGAAACGCAGACGCTCAATCGTTCCAGGTGTGCGCTCTTTCGAAGTCGCGGAGGCAGCGGTCGGGTCGACCACTTGGGGCTGATCAAGATGGGCTACGAGTCGCTGGCGCTCGCGGCACTGGAGGGCTTGCGCGCAGACCTGCCCTCGACGCTCGGATCAGCTTCGACGAACGCCCCCGTTCGAGCGCTTGCCACCAACGCCGCCGCGGTCACGGTTCGCCTTGAGGTTACCTTCGGCGGGCGAAGGTCACGTCTTCGCAGATTCTGCAGCACGAGTGCTGGCTGTTGCGATGGGGGCCCAATCGGCACATGCCGATTGCTGGATCAGGAAGGGCCTCGCAAGGCCCGAGAGCGCTGGGCTGCTACCGCTGGATCGGCTGGGCTGCGCATCGTCTTCACGGGGCCCGTACGGGCCCGCGTTGAAAGTCGCGCCGCAAGCCACGAGCGAATGAGCGCCCTTTGTCTCGATGCATTCTGGTGTTTGACGAGAAAGAACCGTGCCAAGTGTTTACAGAGTTTCTTAAAGAGAGAAATTCTTACTTAAGGAACTCTGTAAACACCCAAGCTGAGTCAGGCGTAGGCGCGAGAGCATCGAGAGTACGGGGCCCACTCGGCCGAGACGGCTGCGAGCTACGACTCCGAGTCCGTGTCGAAGATGGGCCCGTCCATAAGAATGGCCGTGGCCCAAGGTGCCTCACGCATTGCGATCGGACGGGTCGCTCGAGGTTTGATCTCTACTTGAGAGCAATTTGCTGAGGCTCGAGCCGTCGACAGCGCGCTCCTCTTCGCGCTCCATGCCGGCCTGGTACTCCTTGAAAGCACAGTAGAGCAGTTGCGCCGTCGCGCGAGATCCGACGTGGAGCTCCTTCCCATCAAGAACGACGACCACCCCCATCGCTCCCTCCTCGAGCCCCCAGTCGCCTCCCCAGAAGACGTCTTCAATAGTTCGTCCCATGTGTCTACGGTATGGCACGAAGCACCAGAGCCGGGTCACGGTGACCTGGTGGGCGGCGAGTACGACGCGATTGCGCAGCCCGATCGCAACACCGGCTGTCGCGAGGACCCAGATCCAGGCTGCCGACGTGCTGCACTCGAACCAGATCAAGAACGGCAATGGCAGTGCGCCTCCGCCCAGGGCGACGAAGGAAACAGTGAACTGAGCGAGCGAGTCCCGGCCCGTGAAGCGAAACGGGTTCCGCGTGTCCGCGGGGCTGGTGGCTTCAAGTGATGCCATGGAGAGAGCGTGAACGCCATAACTTGGCTCCACAAGCAAACAACGGTGCGTCCGTCCAATGGCGGGCGGGACTGTCAACGTCCCCCCATGCGCAACCCGTCGAAGGTGCCACGGCGAGGGAGGGGCGCTCGGCGACCACTCGCGTCACTTCGCCGGCAGGTAGATCCCCGTGAAACTGACGTTCATTCCGCCGCAGCTCTGGTCGTCGCCGACCATCAAGAAGGGGCCACGCTGCCTGAAGACTAGCCTGCAGTCGCCGGCTACCGAGCCTTCGGCGTTGGCGAAGGAGACCTCGCCTTCGATCTCGCCCGTATGTGTGTCGTAGTTCGTGCATCCACAGCACCAGGAGGCTTCGCCCTTGAGGTCGAAACTGCCGCCGGACGCTACGCTGATCGTGAAGTGGTCAGGCGGACAGCGCCGCTGCTTGCTCCTATGCCAGCCACCACTCGCCCATGTGCCGACCAGCTCGGGAAGCGGAGCTGACGGTGGGTCTGGTACTTGACGCAGGTGCTCCGCGGGCACGAAGCCAGCGACAAGCAAACCACGCGAACTGACCGAGTACACACAGCGATGACCACCGACTACCTGGGATCCCAGCACCAGCGTCCCAGGTCGCAGGATGGTGCCACCGCTCAAGTCATGCTTCGATAGCTTGCCGTCAAAGCGGGGGCGCAGTTTCCAGCCGCGCCCGACGCTCGCTCGGACTTCAAACAGAGGCGCGTCCATGTATTGCAAGTCGGTGAGCAGACAGTCATCGCCCACGCGCTCTGCACTCGGCCCCTCGCGTTGCGACGGGTCCGCTGAGAGCCAACCGCGCCAAACGTCCTCCTCTTGGTCCTGCTCGACCTCGGAGGTCGGCGTTTCGACCGCCGAGTTATCAACCATGTCGGACGGGGCGGACGTCTCCGGCGGTCCGCTCTTCGCGCTCTCGCCCGTTTGAACCTGCTCTGGCTCGACAGCCGGGGGCTCGGGTGGCGCAGGCGGCACCGCCGGCGCAGCAGCCCGGCTGCCACACGCCGGAAGCATGGAGACTACCGAGAGCGCGATGGCAACAGCGCGCATGAACTCGCCTGTTGGTGTGGATGCTGGCACCACGAAGTTCATACCGTCTGCCCGGTCGAAATGCGAATCACCCGCCCCGCCCGGTGGTTGAGACTAGCAATGTCGTTTGTGGCCCTGAGCAGCTCGCCGTGGTGGGTCCTGCCGCTGCTGGTCTTCTTGGTGTGGATCGGGATGATCGTTGCCGCAGCGGGAGATGCCTACCGCGCTCATCGGCGCCGTGGGCGAGCCGGTCCTCCACCCGGGGTGAGCATCTTGCCTGGCTTCCCGTCAATCCCACTTCTGGCCTGGGCTCTCGCGCTGGGCCTTGACTCTCTGGTGCCACCCTGGGGCACGTTGGTCGTAGGAGGCCTGCACGTGCTGTTGGGCTCTGGGCTGCTGCTGTTCGCGGTTGTCAGCTGGCGGCAGTGACGTCGAGCACAACAGGGTTGGTCGGAGTAGCCTCAGGAAGCGACCCGATTGACCCGTAGGTGCTGCCGAGCCTGGAACTCCATTCTGCTTCTACGACCCAGCTAGCGCTGGTTGTGGCGGCGTATACGCGCACGCCCCGCAATCGGATAGGCAAACCTGAAGACGTCACGCCTAAACTGGGGCGCCGGCTGCCCCACCAACGCGCCTCGAATGCACTCAAGCGTTTGTGCGCTGACATCAGACGGCCTTACTCCCCCCGACGAGCTTTCGAGGACGCCAAACGCGACCACCTGCCCCCGCGGGCCTGACAACTCGATGCGCAGCTGAATGTGGTCGACGTCGTCGTCCAAACAAGGTTCGACTCTGGGTGCCAGTTCATACATGAGCGCAAGGACCTGTTCCTTGGTGGGGCAGTCGCCGCCACATGGCGGGGGCGACGGCGGTTGCTGCCGCGCAGCGCACGCCATCAGCAGGCCAGCGGACAGGATCAAGAACAGGTCGCCTGACACTCGAGTGCTCATAGCCTGTGTGCCGCCCACACAAGCTTCGATCAGATCAGCGCCGCCGGTGCCCGATCGGTCCTGGGCCAGGTGCGAGTCTCCAAGTAGACCGCCGCCACCATGGCTGTGCTGTACGCGGCAAGGACGGGTGATGCGTACGACCAGAGGTCTGGACCGACGTGCCGAAGGCCAAGGAGAAGAACACCGCCTGCAACCGCGGGCACCATCGTGCACGCAAACGCGGCAAGTCGAAGACCGCGCATGCGCGTGTAGCTCTCGGCTAGGGCTTCTCGCAGGCCCAGTCGCTCTCTGACGAGGATGATGGCGAAGGGGTAGATTGCGTAGTGGGCAGCAGTCAGTATCAGGAACAGCGGGATGAGCAGTGGGTTCGAGGCGGAGCCAAATGTCATCGATAGCGCCAGCGCCTCGAACACCACCAGGTAGACGATGCGGTCGGCAACCGCCCAGGCGGCTTCGTCAAGCGAGGGCTTCTCTCCAGAGTCCACCTGAACGAGCATGTACGTGATGCCGACGCTGAGCACGCCCGCACCAACGTTGAGTGCGGCGTTGACCCAAGGAGCGACCGCGCCGGTGGCCGAGGCGTTGGTCAGAGGCGTGAGCAGGGTCCGAGCCATCATGATGAGTCCGTGTCCCAGGACCAGGAGCAGCCACCCCCGGCGCATCAAGCCGAGAGCTCGGCCCAGCAGAAACCAGGCCCGACCGAGTCGGCCGCTCGGCCGCGCCCGTCCCACGCAGGGCTCGCAGACGCGCCTGCCCCAGCGGAATCGGAGTTCGGCGAAGTCGCCGCATATGCTGCAGGCGGACGGGGAAGGGGCTGATCTTGCCTTTGAGCGCCACCAGCGG
>CAYNOM010000637.1:0-4204 GCA_964398415.1 uncultured Polyangiales bacterium
GTGGTAGCGATCGAGCCAGAACAGGGCGCTCGACGTCAGAAAGCTCTGCACCTCGTGTCGGCCGTAGTTGAAGATGCAGCTCTTCCAATCGGGATGGAAGCCCTGTCGCGGGTCTTCGTGCTCGTACAGGTGGGTTCCGTCGAAGTAGCCGAGGCCGTGCTCGTCGGTGGGGAAGTGCGCGGGCACCCAGTCGAGGATCACGCCGATGCCGCGCTGGTGCAGCACATCGATCATGAACATCAAGTCCTGTGGCGTGCCGTAGCGGCTGGTGGGCGCGAAGTAGCCCGTGACCTGATAGCCCCACGAGGGATAGTAGGGGTGCTCCATCACGGGCATCAGCTCGACGTGCGTGAAGCCGAGTCGCTCGACGTGATCGGCGAGCAGCGGCGCGAGCTCTCGATAGGTGAGGTAGCGGTCTTGTTCCTCGGGCACGCGTCGAAACGAGCCGAGGTGCACCTCGTAGACCGACATCGGCGCGCGTAGCGAGTGCTTCTCCCGGCGGCTCGCCATCCACGCCCCATCGCTCCAGGTGTAGTCGAGGTCCCAGACGATGGAGGCGTTGCTCGGCGCGACCTCGTGGTGAAAGCCGAAGGGATCGGTCTTCGCCACCTGGTAGCCCGCGTGCTGCGAGATCACGTGGTACTTGTAGTGTGCGCCCTTGCCGATGCCGCGGTGCGTGGCGGCGAAGATCCCGGAGTTGGCGATGCGCGACAGGGGATGAGCGCCCGGCGTCCAGCCGTTGAAGTCGCCGATCACACTCACCGCCTGTGCGTTGGGCGCCCAAACCGCGAAGGCCACGGCGGGTTGTCCGTCGACTTCGATCAGGTGCGCGCCGAGCTTGTCGTAGAGGCGTCGATGGCGTCCTTCGTTGAAGAGGTGCAGGTCCCATTCGCCCAAGACGTGGGATGTTGGGGCGGTTCGCGGAGCAGGCCCCGCCGCGGCCTTGCTCTTGCGCTCACTCATGCTCACTCCTTCCGAGCCGGGGACTTCGTCACTTGCCGCTCAGCGCCAACCATACGCGCAACGTCTCGGTCACGCTCCAGGCTTGTGCATCACAGCCGCGCTGCGCGTGCGGCGCGTCGCCATCGATGATCTCGGGAAGCTGGCCGATGCAGCCCTCTTCCATCAAACGCGCGGTGCTGCCCAGGATGGCTCGGGCTGCGAGCACGGCGGACGCGTCGTCCTCGTAGGCGCGCACCAGGGCCTCGCAGTAGGTGGGCAGCCACCACACCCACGCCGTGCCGTTGTGATAGGCGGGCTTGCGCTGCGAGTCTTCGTCGCCCTCGTAGCGCCCCTGGTAGGGGTTGGCTGGATCGTTGAGCAAACGTCCCTCCGCGTCGCGGACCGGAAGGGCATGGCCCACCGGAAGCGGAGCGAGCGTACGCATCGCGCCGGGCACGAGCAGAAAGCGCCCCGCCGCGCGCACGATGGAACGCGCCTGCTCGCCCTCGAAGATGCCGAGGCTGACGGCGAGCAGTTGATTGGGGCGCAGGTGATCGTCGGGCCGAGCCCTTCGCGCCGAAACGCCGCGCGGCGCATGCAACGTGTCGGCGCAGTAGCCAAGCTCTGGACGATAAAATAGCGGCATCGACGCACGCGCGCGCTCGGCCCAGTCCTCGGCGGGCTCGCCGTGCAGCCGTACCCCAAAGCGCGAGAGCTGCGTGAGCAGGCGGATGAACAGCACGCTCAGCTCGATCGGATAGCCCTCGCGGGGTGTGGCGGCCGGATAGTTCGTGTCCATCCAGGTGTAGTGCGGCGGGCTGAACACGAGCCCGGTCTCGCGATCGACGCACACACCATTGGGCGCCCCAGCGATCAAGCTCGAGGCGATGGAGGCCAGCACCTCGAGCAAGGAGCGATGCGGGTGGGGACGCTGGTCGTAGAGCGAGGCACCCACGTGACGCGCCGTCTCCTCACAGGCGAGCCCAAACCACAGGGGCGCGTCCGACGTTTCTCGGCTGACGGTGGCCTCGCCCGACATGAGATTGGGGAGCGTGCCCCGGTCTTCGAAGCGGGCGTAGGTCATCAGGATGCGTGACACCTTCTCGTGTAGGCCAGCGGCGGCGAGCCCACGCGCGGCGATCAACGTGTCGCGACCCCAATCGAGAAACCATGGATATCCAGCGATCACGCTGAGGCCCTCGCCGCGCTTGACGATGTAGGCCCGGGCCGCCTCGCGCAAGAGCGCCTCGAACGAGCGCGGTTGCACCGGCATCCGGGGCGGCGGGAGACTCGCTAGCGCGCGCCCTTCGGCGCCAGGCTCGGCGCTGAGCACGAAGGTTGCAATCTCTCGCTCCGCGAGCGGCACCTCGAACCAGCCGGGGCTGAACGCATCGCCTCGATCCTGCATGCCCCGTGTGGCCTCCACGGGATGCGGCACCGCGCGGCACCACTCCGCCTCGGGATGGTACGAGCCGCGATCGCCGCGCGCCCAGAGCTGTCGGTCGGGCGCCGGACGGAACGAGAAGCCGAGCTCGCTCTCCAGGGTGTGCGTGTGGGTTCGGAAATGCTCGTCCGACGCCTCGTTCCACTGGGTTTCGGCGTGGAAATTTCGGTCCTCGATGTCGAAGCGCAGGATGAGCCGCACATCGCGATCGGACGGTAGATCGAGCGAGGCCGTCGGCACGCGTTCGAAGCGCAGGCGCACCGTGTTCTCGCCATGCAAGAGCTCGACGCTGAGCCGAATGCCCACGCGCCGCCCATCGCCCGCGTTGGCAGCAAACGTCCACACGGCGGGCGGGCCGGCCTCGAGCTGGGTGAGGTTTTCGCCATCGAGCGCGGTGATGAAACCGTCGGCGTTCACCCAGGCGCGCAGGCGCTTGACCAGCACGTGTCGATCGCAGGGCACCGTCGGGTGAAGGTTTGCGCCCAGCACGCAGTCGTACTTGCTGCGCACCTCGCCGATGCTGGCGTGCATGCGCGTCATGCCGCCGCGCCCGTTCACGAGCAAAACGAGCCCCTCGGTGCTCGGCGTGCGCACCGTCGGCTCGACCGCCAGCCTGCGCAAGGTCGCGTGAACCGCGGGGAGCGTGTCGGCGAAGCGCTCGAGCTCGACCGGTACGTCGTGCTCGGAGTCGTGCGGGAGGGGCGGCACCGCGACGACATGAACCTTGCCCGCCGGCGTCGATCGCAGGTGCAGCGGGCCCGCGCGTTCCGCGAGCGACACCTCGAAGGGGCGCTCGTCTCGCATCAGCACCCAGTGCTCAGGGGGCACGAGCGTGATGCGCGTCGCATGGGAGGGCTCCCAGATCACCACACGTGCATAGCGAGCCGCGGCACGGCCTCCGCGGATGGCGTGCAGGAGGTCTTCGCGTGCCTCTTCGGGATCGAGAATGGAGATGGCACCCAGAAGGCCCGCCACATCGTGCGACACCTCGCGTGCAAGCTCAGCGGGGTCGGCGCTGCCGATCATCTCGTGCGGGAGCACCGCGCCGAGCGCGGTGAACGCAAAGGCAGCCTGGGCGCGCATCAAGCGGTAGGCATCGCCGTGCAAGCCACGCGGGGCGTCGAAGGCGCTCAGGCAGAAGGCCTCACCGGCAGCAAGCCGAAGCCGCACCGTCTCGTCCGCTCCCCATTCTGCGGCTGGAGGCGTGTGCCCGAGCAAATCGAAGCGCTTCTCGCCGCCTCGCAGCCAGCTCTGCCGAGACAGCACGAGCTCACGCGGTTCCTCGGCATCCAAGTTGATCAACACCAGGCACTCGTCTGTCCCATCGGCCGACGTGCGGTGCAGGGCGAGCACATGGCTGTCCGCGTCGCTGAGACGCTCGACCTCTGCCCCGTCGAAGAAACAAGGATGTTCGCGCAGCAGCGCGCTCAGCTCGGAGAGCTCGCGCACCAGGTTGGGCGCTTGCCCCCAGTACAGGGTGTGCGCCTCGTGGACGCGAAACTTCACGTCACACAGCCACTCGACACCCGACATGAAGCCGAAGCCGCCGCCGTGACTCGACAGCGCGCACAGGCGGTTTCGCATCAACGACCAGCTCGGCCCCTTCGCCGCCAGCCTGTCGTTGTCGTGGGTTTCGCTGTAGTGCAGGAGCGTGCCGATGCTCTCGCTCTTGCGATTGGCGTGGTCGATGTAGCCCGACACGGCCTCGGGGTCGTAACACTGAAACAGCTCGGAGTAGGCCCACTGCATGCCGCCCTCGGTGAGCAGCCGCTCGGTGGCTTCCCATGCGCCGCCCAGCCCCTCGAGCAGGAACGTCGT
>CAYNOM010000638.1:0-332 GCA_964398415.1 uncultured Polyangiales bacterium
TGGTTGGTCGGGATGAACGCGGCCTGCACACCGAGCGTGGCGACACCGCTCGCGGCGATGGTCTGCTCGGCGTCGGCGAAGAGGTCGTCCCAGCACTCGCGCGGGTCGCACTCGAGGAAGTGCAGGACCTGCACGATGCGTTCCACGCCGTCGAGCTGGCGCACGTGCGCGAGCTTGTCACCGGGTAGCGGCCGCGGCGCGAAGCGCGTCGCGATGGCGTTCTGCTGACGCACCACCGACGGCAGGTACGTGGCGGTCAGCCACTCGTCGAGCGCGCCACGATCCTCGGTGGCGTCGATGACCTGCACGACGAGCCCCTTGTAGGGCTGCAC
>CAYNOM010000638.1:342-4203 GCA_964398415.1 uncultured Polyangiales bacterium
GTGGCCTTCGGTCTCGCCACCGGGTCGACCATCGCGGCGCGCTCGGTGTTCGCGTCGATCACCTGCACGACCAGACCCTGGTACGGCTGCACCAGCGTGTGGACGTCGCGTGGCACGGCGTCGTCGCGGTACACGGGACCGAGGTAGTCGCTGAACGAGGTGAAGATGTGGCGGCGCTCCTCGAGCGGGTCGACACCGAGCCCGCGGTAGCTCCCGCGCCCCTCGGCGTGCAGCCGGTAGTTCGAGCCGAGCGCCCACTGCTCGTGGTCGGCGAGGCGCCCCTCGTTGATCCAGTAGATGCCGATGTACTTGCCGGCCTCGAGCGGCTCGGCGTCGGGCACGATCAACTGCGCGCGATGGACCTGACCGATGGAAGCGGAGGCGAGGGGCTTCTCTTCGAAGCTCGCGAACACTTCCTCGAGCGTCGCGCCGAGCTGCTCCTCGACGACCGGTCGCACCTCCGAGAAGGGCACGGCTGGCACGTCATCCTGAAGCTTCTTCAGCTCTTCGATGATCTCGGCAGGGATCAAGTCGGGGCGCGTGGAGACGATCTGACCCAGCTTGACGAACGAGGGGCCAAGCTCGGTGAGCACCAGACGGATGCGCTCACCCACGCCGATGGGCCTCTTGGGCTCGGCTTCCTCAGGCTTCTTGCCGATGCCGAGCTGGGCGCCCCAGCCGGTGCGCTGCACGATCTCGCCGAAGCCATGTCGGGCAAGGACGCCCACGATTTGGCGCAGACGCTCGAGGTCGCGAACCGCCGTGATGATGGAGGGCATGCGTGCCGCGAGCATAGGTTGGCTGGCCAGCGCTTGCCATGATTGGGCAGCTGGGCCATCAAGGCGTTCTCACGTCCGATGGCATGGGCGGGGGCAGGTCGAATTCACGTGCCTGAAATGTCATCGAAAAACGGCCGCCCTAGGGTGTGATAAAGTGCGGCACGGTAACGAGGAGCACGCAGATGAAGAAGGTCGAAGCCATCATCAAGCCTTTCAAGCTCGACGAGGTCAAGGATGCCCTTGGTGAGGTCGGAATCCAGGGCATGACCGTGACTGAGGTCAAAGGCTTCGGGCGAACCGGTGGCAAGAAGGAAGTCTATCGAGGCTCCGCTTACGTCGTCGACTTCGTCCCGAAGGTCAAGGTCGAGGTCGTGGTGTCCGATGCCATGGTCGCTGCGGTGGTCGAGGCCGTCGAGAAGGCCGGCAAGACAGGCCGCATCGGCGACGGCAAGATCTTCGTTTACGACCTCGAAGAAGCGATCCGTATCCGTACGGGTGAGCGCGGCGAAGACGCCATCTGAAACGGGGGCGCAGGGCTCGAACCTAAGGCCCCGGGGGCCTTTCGGGGGAGCCTGCTGCGCTTTCGCATCTGCTCGGAACAACCTGCGTTTGACGCCTCGGGTCGGTGTCGGTAGCATGCCGGCCAACACGCCTGGGATGCGGCCACCGGCTCGCCCCTAGGCCCCTGCACCGCGACGTGTGTCCAGCACACGGCGTGGCCGAGCGAAGATGCCCGTTGCCTCTCGAGTGGCAGCCGAAGTGCTGCGCGTCCTGCCCCGCAAACACCTGAGCAGCGCCATGGGGCGCCTGTCAGATTTGACAGGGCCTCCCCCACTGGTGCGCACGGCCATCGAGCGCTTCGTCAAGGCGTACGACGTCGACATCGACGAGGCTGTCGTGCCGCCCGGGGGCTTCGAGTCCTTTGATGCGTTCTTCACGCGGGAGCTCAAGCCGGGCGTCAGGCCGATTGCGGCCGATCCGAACGCTCTCGTGTCACCCGCGGACGGTCGGGTGGAGAGTCTGGGCCCCATCGAGGAGGGCGCGCGCTTCCTCGTGAAGGGGCGCTACTACGATGCGGCCGAGATCCTGGGCGATGCCCAAGACGCTGCGCGCTTTCGCGGCGGCGCGTTCATGATCGTTTACCTCTCCCCGCGCGACTATCATCGGGTGCATGCTCCTGTGACGGGTCGAGTGAGGGTGGCGCGGCATGTGGACGGCACATTGCTGCCCGTAAACTCGCTGGGGCTCACCTATTTCCCCAACCTATTCGCACAGAATGAACGTGTGGTGACAATTCAGGCTTCCCCGCGCTTCGGTGATGTGGCCACCATCATGGTGGGCGCCATAGGCGTCGGCCGAATCAGTATGAGTTACGACCCACGTATCGTCACCAACCGGGGGGGCCCGGTCCATGCGTTCGAGTATGGGGAAGAGGGGCCGGAGCTCACCCGCGGGGCCCAGCTCGGCACGTTTCACTTGGGCTCTACCGCCATCGTGATGACGGGGCCTTCCGCCAAATTGGAGCTGTCTTGCGCTGCGGGGGCCGTCGTGAAGGTGGGTCAGGCCGTGGCCCGGGCGGGCGGCGCATGAGCGGCACGGACTCCCGTCCTGCCCCCTTGCGCGTGCCCGTGGCTGACGTCACGACGCGAAGCAGCTTGGTCGCGCCCGCGACTGCGACACCCGTGCCCGAGCGGCCCAGCGCCTCCGAGCGCCCCCATGTCTCCGAGCGGCCTCGAGCGCCCGAGCCTGCCGTGATGCCCGTGGTCGTCCAGCGCCCCGTGCGTGTGATCTCCGATCGGCCGCGCCCCGAGGCGGCGTTTGTTGCGCCTCCGATCGTGGACGACGGGCGCATGACACGCGCGTCGTTCGCACCCGGATCCACGACACCGACGGTGCGTACGTCCGCCGTGCCACCTGCTGCGCCGCTGCCGCGCGATGTCGACAAGGAGGTGACCGCGCGTCGCGTGGCGTACGGAGACGTCATGGTGGACGTCGAGCCGCTCGAGCTCAGCGGAGAGCTGCCCCTCGACGACGCGGAAACGGTGCCCCAGGGCGCGTTCGGGGAGGACTCGAGCGAGCACACCCTCGACCGACACCTCAGCGAGGAACACGAGATCGACGTGGATGAGGCGCTGTTGGCGGTGCCGCCTCCGGCGCCTCCGGGCGCCCTGCGTCGCTCCATTCCGAGCCCGAGCAATGGGATCGCAGCGGCGCGGGTCGCGCCGACCTCGAGCAGCGACGTCGAGATCACGGTCTCCTACGGCGATGACGATGGAGACGACGACCCCACGCTCGAATTCGACGACGAACGGCCGTCGGCCGAGATCGAGGAGCTCGATCTCGATCCAGAAGAGCTACGCACGCCGCCACCACCGCCGCCCTACGGGAGGCTGTCGATGGCCGAGGCCGCCGACAGCGAGGCGCTGCTGCGTGCCGCACGCGTCGCGGAGGCGCGTCCCTCCCGGCCTCGCGCCCATCCGTGGTGGGAGATCTTCTTCGATGACGATTACCTGCGCACGGTGCGGCAACCGACGCGTGAGCAGATCTCGCGTCAGTGCGACTTCATCATGCAGCGGCTCGGTTTGAAGCCGGGCTCGACGCTGCTCGACGTGGGTTGCGGGCTCGGACTGCAGGTAATCGAGCTCGCCTCGCGCGGTGTGCTCAGCGTGGGCCTCGATCTGTCGCTGGCCATGCTCTCGCGTGCCTCCGAAGAGGCCCAGGATCGCGGCGTGAAGGTTAACTTCCTCCACGCGGACATGCGCGACATGAACTTCGACGGCAACTTCGACGCCGTCACCTGTCTCGGCACGAGCCTTGGCTACTTCGACGACGATGCCAACCGTAAGGTGATCGAGCGTCTACGGCGCGCGCTCAAGCCCCAGGGCGTCTTGCTCCTCGACGTGTGCAACCGCGATCACGTGATCCGCGCTCAGCCGAACCTCGTCTGGTTCGAGGGCGACGGCTGCGTGTGCATGGAAGAGACCGAGTTCAACTACTTCACATCGCGCCTGCACGTGAAGCGCACGGTGATCCTCGACAGCGGCAAGCAGCGTGAGAACGAGTACTCGCTGCGCCTGTACTC
>CAYNOM010000639.1:0-4199 GCA_964398415.1 uncultured Polyangiales bacterium
GGCGATCCTCGCGGACATCCTCGAGGCGCTCGGAGGCGATGTTCGGGCCATGGTCGCGAGCCGCTTCGAGGGCGGCTACGGGCTGAGCGATCGCGCCCTCGAGCGCGTGATGGCGCTCGAGCCACGTGTGCTCGTCACCTGCGACTGCGGTTCGAGCGACCACGCGCGTGTGGCGCGGGCCCGCGCGGCCGGCGTCGATGTGCTGGTGGTCGATCACCACCTCGTGCCGAAGGAACCCCTGCCGGCGTTGGCGTTCCTGAACCCTCACCGCCCCGACTGCGGCTTCCCGTTCAAGGGGCTTTGCAGCGCCGGGCTCGCGCTGAGCGTGGGCGCCGCGGTGCGCGCAGAGCTCGGTGCCACGCTCGACCTGCGAGCCTTTCTCGATCTGGTCGCGCTCGGCACCATCGCGGACGTGGCTCCCCTGGCCCAGGACAACCGCGCCCTCGTGCGTGCGGGGCTCGCCCAGCTGTCTTCCGATCGGGCGCGTCCGGGGGTCGTCGCCCTGCGTGAGGCGGCCCGCATCAGGCCCGGCACGCCCCTGTCCGCGGTCGACGTGGCCTTTCGTCTGGCCCCCAGGCTCAACGCGGCGGGTCGTCTCCAAGATCCACAGCTCACGCTGGATCTCTTGCGCTCACGTTCGCTCGAGGAGGCGCGGGCCCTCGCGGCGCAGATCGAACGCATCAACGAAGAGCGCAAGAGTGTCGAGCGCGGCGTGACGGAGGGGGCGCTGGCTCAGCTCGAGGCGGACGCGACGCCGCGTCACGGCCTGCTGGCAGCCTCTACCGCCTTTCATCGCGGGGTCGTCGGCATCAGTGCGGCGCGCCTCGTCGATCGATTTTCGCGGCCGGTGCTGGTGGTCGCCGTCGAGGGCGAGCATGGCCACGGAAGCGGGCGCGCGCCGGATGGCTTTCCGCTCTATGCTGCGATCGCAAGCTGTCGCGATCTGCTCGAGAAGTTTGGTGGGCACGACGCCGCGGCGGGTCTCACGGTGCACGCCTCGCGCATTTCTGCCCTGCGTGAGGCGTTCGATGAGGCCTGCAAGAACCTGTCGAACGAGGGGGCCACACCCATCGTGAGAGACGTGAAGGTCGACGCTCGCATCGGCGAAGGTGGCTACGGCTTGCCGCGTGCGACTGAGCTGTTTCAGCTCGAACCCCAGGGGGAGGGCAACCCCGAGCCGCTGTTCGAGATTCTGGGCGAGCGCGTGCGCGCGGACGTGATCGCAGGGGCGCACCTCAAGCTCGGGCTGCGCGTGGGCGGCCGCGACGTGAGCGCCTTCGGTTTCGAGCTCGCGGAGCGCTACGCCACGCTGGGCACGCGCTTGCGCCTCGTCGGGCAGCTGCGTCCTGACACCTATCGCGGCGGCGAGGCCATCGAGGCGCGCATCGTGCACCTCGAAGACGTCTGAATAGCCGGGCGCGCGGCGTCCAGCGTGCATGCTCGTCGAGGGTGGAGCGGGGCGCCCGAGCGTGAGCGGCGCAGCGCTCTCCGCCCGTTGAGTCAGATCGCGGTGAGCGTGACGCGCACGTGCTCGCGCACGCCGTCGGCATCACGCACCACGAGGTCCTCGCCGTCGTATCCAGCAGAGACGGTGCTCGAGGGGGCGGATGGGCGGCGGCGTGCGACGACAGTCGCGTCAGTCGGCGCGCAGCTCGGTCAGTAAGGGCCCGAGCTCCTCGGCCTGCTCCGGCGAGGGCACCGCACGTTCCAGCAGCCGCGCCGCGGTGAGGCGGTCCGGGCGGTCGAGCCCAAGCAGCCGCTCGAGCCACTCCGTGCGAGTGCCCGCGCAGCGGCTCGGTTCCTTCTCATCTTCGAGCCACTGACGAAACGCCTTCAAGACGGGCGCGTGGTATGGGACCGCGCCGCGCAGCATCCAGATCAGGGCGTAGACCTTTTTCGCATCGAGCGGATCGGTCGCGAGGCACGCGTCCGCATCGGCGACGTAGTCTGCGAGGTCGCGAGGCTTCATGGGAGGCGGGTCGAGCGCCGCGAGGGCGCCGCGCAGCGCCTGGAGGTCGTCGCGCGAGTACGGTTGCTTTTGTGCCCATGCTTCCAAGAGCGCGTCGAGAGCCGCATGGACGGCGCGCACTCGCGCACGCCCAGCCGCGTCGAGGCCTGTGCGCTTCTTGCGCTTGATTGCGACTTTCGTGGTGCCCAGGGCTTCCTTCAGGAGTTGCGCCGCGCGCTCGCCTTCCTCGGCGGGCAGACCGTCGAGGAACTGATCGAGAAGCTCCCCGTCACGCAGCCCGTCTTCCAGCTCTGCCACCATCGGCAGCCAGTACTCCTCGAGCTGTCGCGCGCTCCTCGCACGCTTCCACGAGAGGTGCTCGCGCGGACGTTCGGCCTCGCAGAAGGCGACGAAGGAGTCGGCCAGCCCCCGCTCCTCTCGCCACGCCGTCTCGAAGACGACTTGGCCCTGCAGAGGGCCGTCCTGGTCGTACAGCCTCTTGAGTTCTCTGGACGTGAGCACCCTTGCGCCTCCTTGGAGGAGACTAGTCTACTCAATGGCCACCTCTGCTCGAAAGCGAATGCGCTCGTGGCTCGACGGTGGGTTGGCGCGCTACTTGCCCGTCCACTTGGGCTCGCGCTTCTGCGCGAAGGCGGCGAGGCCCTCCCGTGCATCGGCGGTGCCGAGGATCGCCATCAGCTGACCTCGCAGGTAGGGTAGGGCCTCTTCGAGGGGCTTGCCCGACTGGTGATGGAACGCGCCCAGGCCCATGCGCATGGCGGTGGGCGAGCGGGAAGCGAGGGTTTGGGCGAGCTTCTGCGTTTCGGCATCGAGGTCGGCGTCGGGCACCACGCGCGTGAGAAGGCCGAACTCGAGGGCCTGGCTTGCGCTGAGCTTGTCGCCGAGCAGCATCATCTCGATCAGCTTGCGACGCGGCACGATGCGCTCGAGCACGGCCATGATCTGCATCGGAAACAGCCCGCGCAGGATCTCTGGAGTCCCAAGCACGGCGCTCTCGCAGGCGATGGCGAAGTCGGCGCTCGCGACCAGACCGAGGCCACCGCCCATGGCCGGCCCCGGCACGCGCGCGACAACGGGCTTGCCCAGCGTGGTGAAGCGCAGGAGTAGGTCTGCATAGTCGCCCTTGGGGTCGAGCTTCGGGCCGTCGCTTGGGCCCCCCATCTGGCTCAGGTCGGCCCCCGCGCTGAAGGCCGCGCCTGCGCCCGTGAGCACGATGGCGCGCACTTCGGCATCGTCTTTGGCGTCGTCGAGCGCCCACAGCAGCTCGTTGACCATGGCGGGGCCGAGCGCGTTCTTGCGCACGGGGCTGTTGAGCGTGACGGTCGCCACGTGCCCGTCGACGCTGACGAGAATCTTTCGGTATTCCTCGCGCTGCTGCATGACCAAGCTCTCCTCGTGATCAGGGGTCGTTGTACACGCCATCAGCTTGCTCGCCGAGGCGCTCTACCTCGCGGCGCACGTGATCAACCACGCGGCCCAGAATCTCCGTCAGCTGCGCACGATCTTGTGCGCTGAGAGCCCTGAGGGCACTCCCAAACACCTCCATGGCGGTCACCGGAATGCGTGCAGCAAGCTCGCGTCCGCGCGGCGTGAGGCCGATCAACACCACCCGCCGATCGTCTTCGCTGCGCTGTCGTTCGACGAGCCCATCGCGAACCATGCGATCGACGAGGCCAGTGATCGTCGAGTTTTTGGCGCTCATGCGCGCAGAGAGATCGCTGAGCGACAGCCGTCCGATGCCTTCGAGCAGCTTGAGCGCCGTGACCTGCGGGCCGGTGAGACCGAGGGTGCGTCCCGAGGCCTTGGTGACGCGCCGCCCCTCCGTGTAGAGGTAGACGGCGGTCTCCACGAGCTCATCGATCTCGGAAGGGCGCGACATGTTTCGAACGCAAAAGTTACGGACGCTAAGTAACGGCCGCAAGGAATCGGGTCAAGGCATCACCTACGGGAGACCGAAGCTCAGGCGCTTGGCTGGGTGCGCTCGAACATGCAGCAGGACACGGTCGACCCGCGGGGGGGGCAGTACTTTCGCGTTCGTGAATGGTGGGGGCCCCAAGAAAGCGTGCCGCCCTGAACAAAATCTTGAACCGCGAGTGTCGTTCGACGACGATGCGCGACGTGAGTGCTTGTCTTCGTCGTCTTGACTGATGTCGCAGCCGCTCCGCGCCGGATCACCGAAGGCTCGAGGGCTCTCGAGAACTGCACAAGGTTGCCCTGTGGAGCCCCTGTC
>CAYNOM010000640.1:0-4194 GCA_964398415.1 uncultured Polyangiales bacterium
AACGACATGCAGCACGCGGACGCAGAGCTCGAGCTCGAGGGCGCCGCGCGCGCCCGGGACACCACGCTCAGCGTGCGGACGCAACAGATCGGCGAGGTGTACGAGCGACTGTACGCCGCCACCGAAGCATTGCCCGAGCCCCACCGCGCGCGCCGCATCGACTACCTGCTGCACCGCATCGCGGGCCACGACGAGCTGCCCGTGGACGAGCCGACCGACGAGGAGGTGACGTCGCGCGAGGCGAGGCGTCTCGCGCGCATTCTCCGCGAAGAGAGGATCCCATGAAGAAGCGTGTGTGGATGAGTATCCTGGGCGCGGCGCTGCAATTTTCGAGCGTCGCAGAAGCCCAGATGGAAGCCGTGCCAGGGTTCGTCGCAGATGTGCCGCGAGCGGGCTACTCCTACAACAATCCCGCCTGGTTCACGCCGGGGGACACCGAAGCGACCTTCGTCGCCGCCTTTGTGAGCGGAGATGACCGCGTCGTCTTGAACGTAGAACAGAACGGGCGTCTCTTGGCACAGGGCTCGTCATGCACGAGCGCGGCGCTGCGCTCGCGGTTCGGCGCGAACGCGACGTGCGTGCGCGTCACGGCACCGAGCTCGGGAGCCCGCGTCGAGCTGCGCGCGCGCCCGCTGGTCGGCAGTGCGTCGTCGAACCTGCGCGCATCCTTCTATCGTGTGCGTCCGAGCGGTGAAGAAACGCTGCTCGCCGAGCAGCGCGACGTGATGGCGCGCCCCGTCGACTTTGGCGACGCAGACCTCAACCTGCACGACGAAGAGGGCGCGAGAGAGCTGGTGCTCGTCCAGCTCCCCGGGGGCGTGACGTCGTCGATGATGTGGGTCGAGAGCGCCACGTTTCTCTCGTTCTTCGGCACGACCATTCGCTTGCCCGTCCTCGAGGCGGTGTCGAAGCCGCGCTTCAGCGGTGCGAGCGACGAGATCATCGAGGAGTCGAGCTACACGGCGAGCGGCTTCTCGAGGCCCGTCGTGTGGGCAGCGGCGCGCCGCAGCGACGTGATTGACGCGGGACCGCTGCGCGTGGTTCGCAACGATGACGACGACTTCGACGGCGACGGCCTGGGACGCGGGCTCGAGCGCGCGATCCGCACCTGCGACCGACCTGCCGACGCGGCCGTCTTCCGTGTTGGAAGCGGTGCCCTCGACATCAGCGTGCGCCGCTGCTCGGAGCTCTCGACCACGAACGGTAGTCTTACTTGGGGCCGGCTTACAGACACCGATCAGGACGGCCTCACGGACGCCGACGAATTGCTCGGCCGCGCCGAGCCGCTCGCCACGCTGCCGCGCTGGGGCAGTCATCCCCACCGTAAGGATCTCTTCGTGGAGGTCGACTACTACGATGGTGATGAGGACATGCGCAACGGCTGCTCGCAGCTCACGAGCCTCTGGACCCAGCGTTTCTACTCGGGAAGCGCGTATCGCCCGTCGCGCGAGCTCATCGTGGAAGACTTCCTGTCCGAGCCCGAGATCCCCTGTCCCGCGGATCCATCGCGCATGTGTCCGGCAGGCGGCGGCAACTGGGACTTCTCGACGGGTGTCGACATCCACCTCGACCTGGGCCCGCCCCCTGCAGGCGTCGTGGTCGATCCGGCCGACACGCGCTTCGGCAATTTCGGCGGCGGCAACTGCGTTCTGCGCCAGCGCCGTCTGCTCACGCGCGAGTGTTTGATGGGTGGCTCGCCGGAGGGAGGATGCTTTCGCGACATGCACTACACCGACGCGCGCAGCATTCACCAGAGCACGCCGCGCCATGCTTGGATGCACTACATGATCGCAGGCCAGTGGTATGGGCAAACCTCGGGCAGCCGGGATGCGAGCGGCTTTGGTGCGCGCCAGCGCGGCACGTTTCAGCACGAGCTCGGCCACCAGCTCGGGCTCGGCCATCACGGCCCCGATGGCTTCGGATCACCCTACAACGACAAGATCAACTACATCTCGCGCATGAACTACCGCTACCAAGACTCGCGCGTGCAGGCGGGAAGTCTCTTGTTCTCCGCGGGTAGGCTGGGCGCGCTCGACCTGAGCACCATCGACGAATGCGCGCCGTTCGGTGCGCGCGGCTTGAGCAGCTTCTACGACCTCACCGACAGGCAGCTTCTGGTCTGTGATCGCTCGCGCGCGTCGTGCGTCACGAGTCCGCGCTACGCCGACGTCGACTGGGATGCGGACGGTGTGATCGGAGGCGGCACGGGCCCGGCCCGTTGTCCCTCCCTGCAAGCGAACCGCGCGGCGCAGTCGCTCCTCGGCAACTCCGTACGGGAAACGGGCATGGGCACCTATCACGTGGGCCACGCCGCCCGCGGCACCGAGATGCTGCACGCCGATGCCGTGCTCAGCGCGCCGAGCATGGCGCTGTCTGGCAGCGCGCTCCTCTACGCGATCGTCGACAGCACCCAGAGTTTGCGTGTTGGCGTGGGCGAGCCGCTCACGGACGCGAACTGTCCACGAGATGCCGCACAGGTGGGTTGCGGCGTGCCAGGGCCCCTCGCGCAGGTGGTCGATGGCACGGGGACGAGCGTCAGGGCGCGTCACGTCGCACTGCTCGAGCTGCGCGAGCGCGGACGCACGCTCATCGTCTACCAGCCCCCCACCGGAGCGCTGCGCTCGGGCTACCTCGTGCGCAGCGGGAGCCGTTTCGTCATCACGTCGGACACGACGCTCTCGTCGCTGAGCGCGGCCGAGCGTGTCGCGCTCGCGATCGACCCTGCGACCGCCACCGTGGTGGCCCTGGTGTGGGCAGGCCCAGATGCGCCGATCGTCGAGGCTCGCTTCGACCCCGTATCCGAGACCTGGAGCCAGGGTCTCGCCTCGATGCGAGCGGTGCTCGCGAGCGATGTTGCGGAAGGCGCACCGATCCCGGAACCTGGTCCCTGGCTCGCTCGGGGCAGCGCAGGGCTCGCGGCGTTTCGCTTCACACGGGACGGAGAAAGCGAGCTCGTCGCGGCCTACGTCGACAGCGCAGGGGCCATTCGCTTTGCGCGCCGCGATGGTGAAGGCTCGTATCGCGTGCCCGAGCGCGGCGAGCGTCCGTGGCTCACGGGCACGCGCGCGAAGGGTCACGTCGTGCTCGCGAGCAATCCCGTCGCAGAGCGAATGTACGTCGTGTTCACCAACGAAGACGACAACCCCCGTTTTCATTCGTACGTCGCGGGCAACCCCACCGCGGACGCAAACGGCTCGCTGCACAACATCTGGACGCTTCAGGCCTATCCCGCAGCCTTCGTGTGGGACGACCGCAGTCGCACGACGGCGGGGGCCCTGGACGGCATGCGCATGAGCTTGACGGCACGCGCCAACTGCGACCGCTGCGGTCCGGGCTTCCATTCGGACAATGCCTACGGCCGCGCCCACAGCGATGTGAAGTGCGCGGTGCCTTACTGTCAAGACGATCGCGACAACCCGCTCACGGACGGCGGTTTCATCCAGACGTCTCAGATCTGGATGCCGCTGTTCGAGCCTGCCACGGCGCGAGCGGTGCTGGTCGACCACAACGACTACCCCACGTTTCACCGGGAGATTTGCGCGTGGGTCGCCTACCGCGACGGCGCGCCTGAGCGCTGCGCACCCCGGCTCACGCCAGCGTCGCTCCCAAGCACCGACCCGCTCGACGTCCATCCCTTCGTGCCGTGAGGCCGGTGTCGGAGCTTTCACACCTACACCGCACCCGATTGCGATTTTTTTCGAATGTCGTGACGGAAGCGTCTGCATGAGGCGAATCCCGATGGCGGACCGACGGGTTCCGCCGGAAAGGATGGGCATGACCACCCCCATGCAGCTCTCGTGGATCTTGATCGTGCCGCTCGCGCTGGGAGGCGCCTGCGTGGGAGAGGCGAAAAGCCCCTTGGGCCCCCTAGCGTCGAGCGCGGCCGGGGACTCGGACGCGGGTGCGTCTGTTGGCGGAGCGGGCGCGCAGGCGCTTTCGTTGGAGGTGAGCGGAACCCGGCGCCTCACGCGCAGCGAATATGCAGCGACGGTGCGCGCGCTCTTGGGCGCTGAGGCGCCCGTGAATTCGCAGGTGCTGCCGATCGACGCCTCCTCTCCCTTCGACAACTTCGCCGAGAGCCAACTCGCCTCGCTCGCGCTGGTCGAGGCCGTGGATGCGCAGGCCGACGAGCTCGCGGCCTGGGCCGTCGCGGACGACGCGCGCCTGCGCGCGCTCCTTCCGTGCACACCGACT
>CAYNOM010000641.1:0-4172 GCA_964398415.1 uncultured Polyangiales bacterium
TCGCGCCACGCCACGTAGTCGCGAAAGCCCGCGAGCTTGCCGGTGGTGAAGCGCGCCGCTTCCGGAATCCGCGCTTCGTGCACGGCCTTCGCGCACACCTCGCCCATCTTCGACGAGACGAACACGGCCTTGGCCTCCGAGTTCTCGAGGATGTAGGCGATCTCGGGCGCGGCGAGCTTGTTGTTGATCGGCGTGACGTACAGGCCTGCTTGCGCTGCACCCATGAACGTCTCGTACACCGCGGCCTCGTTCTCGAGCACTGTCGCGATGCAATCGCCTTGTTTCAGGCCGAGCGCGCGCAAGCCGTGCACCACGCGGTTGGCCCGCAAGAGCAGCTCGGAAAACGAGATCTCCGTGCCGTCGTCTTCAACCAACGCGATGTCGTTCGGATGGTTCTTTGCCATCGCCCAAAAAGAAAGCTGCTCTGCCATGCGGGTCTCCTTGGTCACTTGGCCACGGCGCCGCCGTCGACCGACAGGCATGCACCATTGATGAACGACGCGTGCTCCGAGCACAGCCACACCACGGCCTCGGCCACTTCTTCGGGCGTGCCGAGACGGCCTGAGGGGTTGGCTTCTTTGACGCGCGCCTCGACCGCGCTGTCTTGGCCCATGAAGCCCTCGAGCATGGCCGTGCGCGTCACGCCAGGGCACACCGCGTTGATGCGAATGCCGCGCCGCACGTACTCGAGAGCCGCGCTCTTCGTCAGCCCGAGCACCGCATGCTTGCTCGCCGCATAGGCAGAGAGCCCCGGTGTGCCCACGAGCCCGGAGCCACTCGAGGTGTTGACGATGGCCCCGCCGCCACGCGCGAGCAGGGCCGGAATCTGGTGCTTCATGCACAGAAACACGCCCTTGAGGTTGAGCGTGAGCACGCGGTCGAAGTTGTCCTCACTGCACTCGGCGGTGGCGCCGACCGAGCCCAACATGCCGGCGTTGTTGTGGGCCAAATCGAGCCCACCGAAGCGCTCGATGCAGCGCGAGACGAGGGCCTGCACCTCCTCGCCCCGAGTCACGTCGACACGCTCGGCTACCGCCAGGCCCCCGCGCTCGCGAATCGTGCTCGCCGTGCGTGCTGCGGCGTCTCCGTCGATGTCGCTCACGATCACGTTCGCCCCATGCTGGGCAAACAGCCCGGCCGTCGCGCGACCTATCCCGGACCCCGCCCCCGTGACGAGCGCCACCTTGCCCTCGATGCCCCTCATTGCGTCACCCCGCGCTGCTCGACTCGCGACCACGCGCTAGAACACCGACGCGCACGCGCACGCCGGACGAACTAGAACGCGTTTCACTCTACGCAGCACGCCTGGTCGGCGCAAGCCCTGCCGCTTGACACGCGGCAGTCTCACCAAATAGAACACGTTTCACATCGCAACACGGAGCGCGACATGGGGTACATCTTCGATCCGGACGAGCTGCACGAGATAGCCAGGCTCGGCCTCGGCAAGGGCACCAAGGACGAGTCCTTCCGCGTGATCGGCGAAGAGCTGCTGCGGCGCTACCCGAAGCACATCACGCTCGACAACCCTTGGATCTTCAACAACGCGGGCGGAGCCATGGGGCAGATGAAGCTCATGCACTGCTCGATCACCGAGTACGTCATTTTCTTCGGCACGCCGATCGGCACCGAGGGGCACTCGGGACGCTATCGCACCGAGGTCTACGACTTCATGATCGACGGCGAGATGTGGTGCTACCACGCGGGCGAGTTCGAGCGCGCCGTGTACCGCCCGGGCGACGCAGCGTTCCTCGGCGCCGACCGGGCCAAGGGCTACGCCGTGCCGAGCCACGCCTGGATGCTCGAGTACTCGCGTGGCCCCATCCCGAGCATGCTGCCCTTCGGCCTCGCCGACACCATGTTCAGCACCCTCGACCGACATACCGTCGGCACGACCCTCTGGCAGTACGGCAAGCTCGTGGTGAAGGAGCTCGCGCAAGGCAAGGTTTGAGGTGCATGCGGGGTGGCTGGGCGCGCCCAAGGATGCTGCATCCTTGCCGATTCGACTGCGGTAGACCCAATCGCGGACTCAGGGATAGTAGATCCTGCCTGTGTCATCGCGAAAGATCATGTTGGCGTTTCCGTAGTCGATGGTGCTGCGGAATGTCGTAATCGCATAGGGCCAGCTCTTGCCCGCGGCCGTGCAGGACACCGCCGTACCCCGTCCTCGGCCATCTTTGGCAGTCCATAAGCAGTCCGTGCTCTCACCGGAGTAGACATACGGACAGACCTCGCTCTCCGTCGGCGGGTCCCATCTCGCACACCTCGTGGCGTCGCTATACGGGCATGGGGCCGGCGGAACGCTGCACGAGCGCGCCATAGAACGACGTCCGTAGTCGAGACCAGGGGTCACATAGCCCCTTGGAGGACTCACGAACAGATTTCCGTAGAACGCGGCTTCCTGGTAGATGTTGGTCGAGGAGTGACCCGTCCCGAGTCCGTCGTCCGATGAGATCTCCACGCCGACGTGGGCCCCCGATCCGTTTGTGAGTGCAAGGAGACACGCACTGACCTTCTGTTCGCACGCCGAGTCGCATCGCCCGTTGGCATCCGAGCGCGCAACGTCCCACTCGGGAGCGAGATTCAGCTCACCCGGCATGTTCACGAGCGTTCCCGTGTAATCGAGCACGCGAACTGATTTCGTGCTCGGCAAGGCGCACTTCACGATGTACTTGGCCAGCATCACTCCGTTCGCGGACCTCATCAGTCCGCTCTGACTGCTCAACAGGCCGTCGGGCTTTCCCGTGCAAGTCCCGGCGTTGGTGCCGTTCGTATTCAGCGTCTGCCCCCCGCTGCAGTCGACATTGAGCGTCGCGGCGGTCCTGACGCCGTTGATGGTTCTGTAGCCGTTGACCGTTCTGATGCCGTTGAACGTTCTCAGACCGTTCATCGTAGTGATGCCGTTGATCGTCCGGAGTCCGTTCGAGGTCGTCAGGCCGTTCAACGTTCTCAGGCCGTTGGTCGTCGTGACGCCGTTGATGGTCCTCAGACCATTGGCGGTCGACCTGTACTTTGAGCTCAGATCATCTACGTCCGCGACGTCGTCCTCGCCGACGTTCTCCTCGAATTCATGAGGTTCGCCCACCTCGGCAATGCACCCACCCGCCATTACACCCGCCCAAATTGTGAGCCAACGTAGTGCGCCTGCAGCAGGCAACGTAGCGCCTATCCTCCCACACCCTCGCGAGTTCATAGCTTTGCTCCCTTCGTGCTCCGCGGTCGCGTTGACGCGAACTCGCAAGAGGCGTCAGCCATCCGGAGCTTCCATGTCAGGAGACGCAGCGCAGTTTGCGTGCCTCGCAAGATTTCGACACGCTGCGTAAGCTGCCATCCTGCGGCCTGTGTGCAGCAGACTTACATGCGACGTGGCGCGACGCGGGTCTCCGGGACGGACGACCTCAGACTGTGTTGTGCTGGTACCTCCAGTGAGGCGGAAGCAGGGCAGCTACCTATCCCACTCCGAAGGCGGTTCGAGTCGCATGGCATCGTGGACGCCTCTCGCGACTTCCACCGTCTCGCCGCGCACGCGATAGATCAGCAGATGCCTGGCCCGGTGCCCGCGGCGCGCGAGAGGAAAAACGCGCGCATCCGCGTGGATCTCTGGGCGCGCAGCGCCAAGGTTCGGAAACTCAGAGAGGTCCTCGAGCGCCTGGAGGATCAAGCGCTCGTACTCTTCCCCTTGCACGCTGCCAAACTCCGCTTCGCTCGACACCAAGCCTTCGATGATCTGAGCTCTTGCAACCTCCGTGATGACGATGGCTGCCACGTCACTTGCTTTCAGTCTTCCTGCGAACCTCTACGCCGATCTCGGCCATTAGCTCTGCGGGGGTTCCACGGCGGGACTTGCCTGCATCGAGCTCGGCAAAGCCTTCGGCCGTGGTCGACTTCAGATGCGCGAGCCACTGCGCACGCGCCTCGTGCTGCTCCTGAAGAGAGCGCAACGCCGCACGCACGACCTCGCTGCCGTTTTGGTACCTTCCGGACTCCACGCAGCGCTCGATGAACTCGTCGAGCTGGTCAGAGAGATTGACGTTGCGAGTAGGCATGGTTGCTCCGCCTGTTCATCTGGCACGTGACCGACGGCCAATCTCGAAATTAGCAAGCTTTGCCAATTCATCCAATGCGGGCCTGCGGCGATCTAAGGATGTGCATGAATTAACTATCAAAAGTGTCCA
>CAYNOM010000642.1:0-4167 GCA_964398415.1 uncultured Polyangiales bacterium
GCCCAGTCGCATGACCGCAATGCACTCCTCGTTGTGTCAGCAATGACGCGCAGGGAGCGGGGGAAAAACACATGACAGCTTCGTCTGCGACCATCGGTCGCGCACTCACGAGCTCCGTCGAAGTACCTGAAGGGGTCACCGCGGAGAGTCTCGCGCTCGGCGTGCGCTCACTCGGCAACATCCCGTCTGCTCCGCGTCTCCCGACGCCGCGCATGCGCGTGGAGCAGTTGAGTCTCTTTCGCGGAAATCGCGGCATTTTGACGACGACGGCCGCACTCTGCGCTCTTCTGGCGACCCTCGCCCTGTTCGGGCGCGGGCTCGCCTTCGCTCTTCCGACGGCAGGAATCGGTGGCCTGCTCGTGCTCGGTTCCGTTTGGATGCGAACGTTGAACGCTCGGCTCATCGAACACGGCCTCCCTACTCTGGGGCGAGTTGACGGCGTGCGCATCCACGAGGTGAAGGGAGCTGGGAACGGAACAGACCAAGCCTTTGTATCCTACACGTTCAGCGTCCGCGGGGAGGAGCGTACCGGGTCTGCCAGAGTCGAAATCGCGGACGCAAAGGAGATCGGCCGGGCTGGCGTCGTCCCGCTCGTCTACGATCCCGCGAAGCCGAAGCGGAGCCTTCTATGGCTCGGAGCTTTGGATGTGCGATGACGAGATCGGCTCACGTTCGGCTTGACACGCGCTCTCGCGCGCCCTAAAAGTGAACACGTTCATTTTTATGGGCACAGGATGCCGAAGGCAAAATCCAACAAGAGCGCCGAGACGTGTGAGCGTGTCTTTCAAACTGCGTTGCGGCTCTTCGTCGAGCGCGGCTACGCAGAGACCACGATGCGACAGATCGCGCTCGAGACCCCTTGCGCGGTGGGCCTGATTTACCGCTATTTCCCGAGTAAGGACGACCTTGCCGTGGAGCTCTACGCGCGCCTAGCCGCGCGGTTTCGCAGAGAAGCGACCTTGCTTCCTGAGGGCACCCTCGCGCGGCGGTTCGGCGCGGCGATGCGCTTGAAACTCGACCTGATCTCCCCCCATCGGGATGCGCTCATGGCGTTGGCGGCTGCGGCCCTCGACCCGAGCAGCCACGTCAGCGTGTTCTCCACACGCACCAGCGGCGTGCGCGCGGACGTCATCGAGGGTTTTGCAGCAGTGATCGACGAGGCGATCGACGCTCCCCGCAAGAATCGGCGAGAGAAGCTCGCGCGCTTGCTCTTTGCCGCGCATCTGCTCCTGGTGCTGTTCTGGTTGCACGATGCGAGCGCGTCCCAGCAAAAGAGCGACGATGCCATCGCCGCTGTGGAGCGCCTGCTCGCCGCGGTGATGCCATTCGCGTCGACACCGTTCTTCGACATGACGCTTCACGCGCTCGAGGACGTCGTGGATGGGCTGTTCGCGCCGGAGCCTTCTCATCTCGAAAAAACCATGGAGCAGAACCGATGAACAGCATTCTCATCGCGACGGGGCTCGCGGCGATCGCGCTCACTTCCGGAGCGGCGGTCGGCAAACTCGCGCTTCGCATTGTCGCCCTCCCCTCGCTTGGGCACATCGTAGTGATGGTTCTTTTGTTGTTCGCGGACATCCTCATCGCGATTCTCTCGGCATACGTGACCGGTGCCGTCGTCGAGAACAGGTTCTCGCCCTCCGTCACATGGGTCCTTCTGCCTCTGAGCGGGCTGGCGATCTTCGTCCTCGCGCGAGCGCGAACACCGTCGAACTGGGCGGTCGACCGAGTCCCCGACGTCGGCGGTTGGCGGCGTGGATTCGGCAGTGTGCTGCGCCCTCAATTTCAATTTCGCGATGTTCGACCAAAACTCGGCGTGGCGCGGGCGACGGCGCTCATCGCCGGGACTGCCGTCGCGTCGTTTGGGATCGTCGCGCTCCGGAACGCCTTCGAGCCCGAGCCGCCATTCGATCTCTCGGAGCTGAAGCGATACGCAGATTCGAGCGACTACGCTGTACGTTACGCCGCGTGGGAGCGAAGGCATCCGTTCTTTCAACAGAAACAGGCACTCTCACGGGCGGTGAGACTGTCGGGTTCGCTCGACGATCTCTGCCAACAATTTTCTCACCAGGGTGTAGAGGACCTGTCATGGATGCACACGCGGGTTGCCCGCTGGGATCCGAAGAGCCCGAACCCTGATGAAAAGGCTTCCAATGAGCCCCTCTGGGACTCTTTCCGAACAGCCGATGCGCTTTCCTTGTCGGGGTGCCCGGCGTTGCTGCTCCACACGCAACGACGTCTCGATCAGGCGCGCACCCCCGAAACACGCGCAAAGGCGGTCAGCGAATTGGAGCACCTCGCATGGCTCTATTTCTCGACCGAGACGGCCGAGGGGCTGGTGCTCGGCGAGCTGCTCCTTCGTCAAGTTCAGTTCATGCACGGAGACGGCACCTTCACATCAGCGGAACTCGACTTCCTCAACAAGGGGCACCGAGCGATGTTTGAAGCACTCTCTCCTGGCTCTCCCTGTGTTCTCCGCAATGAGGTCCTTCGCGAAGTGGAGGATTCGACTGCCCTGAAACCAGTGATGAACTGGTTCAGCGCGAGGGGGCACGCGCCGGGCGCGTGCTCCAGTCGAGCGCTGCCCGATCTGACAGACAATCACTTGTAACAATCGCGGTTCACAATCGCTGTAAACGAGTGTGACCCGCGGCGTCAGAGGTCTCTCCAGTGGCCTGCTAAAAGAGGCGTGGACGAAACATCAAGACCCGCACACCTCCTTCTTTCCAGTAGATACCAGTGCACGTTCGGTCTTGGGAGACGACGAATGCGGTCCGCCCATCGCGCTCGCACACCCAATTCAGAGCCGACCGGTGTCTGGTTCCCTTCCAGCTCATGCAGAGGTTTTTTGTTTCGCCGCTTGGCTCTACTGACTGCACTGTCTTTGCAGTCATGCCGTGGGCGATCAGTTTGACGCCAAAAGCGAGGGCTTTGAGGCGTCTATTGAGCAGCACCGCTCCATCGACCATCGACATCTTCACGACGCAGTCGATCCCGTCTTCTGCCGCGCGCTCGGCACTCACGACTTCAGACGAAAGATTATATGCGCCTTTGTTGTCGCCTTTCTCATTGGCCGATTTCTCGTTCTGCAGCCGTTCATATGCCGCCTCGTGCATCGAAATCAGCGACCCGGAGGCAATGCGTTGAGATGTCTCCATCGACGGGGCCTCCTCGTTCGTGATGGCCAGGATTCCGCCACACGCAGCGAGCCACATCTCTGCCAGTAGCCGGTTCAGGACATATCCGTCCAAGCCATTCTCGGTCGCAGTGGTGCCCAACATCTCCGTCGAGAGGTTCGAGTCGAGATCGAAGACGTTCGCATACTTTGAGGATTGCCCCCCGTCTCGAAAGTACCCGAGCTCTCCAGCGCCTGACTCCACCACGAAATGCAGGGGTCCGAAGACAGAGACTCGCGCGATGTTTCCTCCCCAATCTCCAAGGGGTGTTCGATAGCGCGGCGGAGGGATCCCAATTCCCAGCAACTCGATCGTCTTGTCGACGACGCGGCCGACCAGGGGGCTTTTGCCCAACGTCGACAGGGTACTCACCTTCGCGAGATCGTCGCCGCCTTCAGCGATAATGGGTGGGTCGAATGAGAGCGCTCGCTTCCACGAGAGGACGCCTCGAGACCCGGCATCCGCGTTGAGGTCAAACGCGACAGAGAAACTCGGAAAAATCCCTTCTTCGGTCTTCAGACTTGCTGCGACCGCTTGTTCCAGGACCGTCGTCAAATTGCTGGCTGCTTCTTTCGCGCCGTGTCCCGCGCGGTGTCGACGCAGGCAGGCGTCAACGGTCAAACCGAAGTCGAGCATAAGCCCTCCTCTTGTTCAGCTGCTGGGTCAGCCGTTCAGCTGCTTGGTTGGTCAGCTGGTTCTGAGCGGGACCTCCTCTTGCACAGACTTCTGTACGGGAGTGCTCCGGACTCGGGGATCGCACGAGAGTTCGCCAGGGGGTCAATATGTACACGATTCGACGCCGGGGGAAGGGCTCGCAAGGGTGCCAACTGATGGAGATTTTCGCTCGGCGACCCGCCGCGATGCGCCCGGGCGGGGAAGATACGCCGCGCTGGGGCAATCCTGTGTGCGCAGACGACTTTTCTCTCGTCGGAGCGAGCGCGACATCGGCTTCGTGGGGAATGTAATTGTTACTCTATCTGGCCGCTGCGGT
>CAYNOM010000643.1:0-4162 GCA_964398415.1 uncultured Polyangiales bacterium
CCGGGCGCGGTGAACGCCGCTTGGCTCGCGGCGCAGATCCTCTCGCTCGCGAACCCTCGACTGGGAGAGCGCCTCGAAGAGCACCGCGCTGCCGTGCGTGACCAGGTGCTCGCGACGGAGCTCAGCCCATGACACACGTCCCTGCGCGTCCGCGCACCTTCGGGGTGTTTGGCGGTGGCCAGCTCGGCATGTTTTCCGTGCTCGCGGCGCGCGAGCTCGGCTTGCGGACGGCCGTGTACGACGTGAACCCGCGCTGCGCGGCAGCGCGCTTGTGCGACGAGCTCATCGTCGGCGATTTCAACGACATCGACCGGGCCGTCCAGTTCGCGAAGGCCTGCGACGCGGTATCGATCGACCGCGACGACATTCCGAGCGCCGTGCTCGAAGCGTGCGCGCAGTATACCGCCGTCTCGCCCGCGCCCGCTGCCTTACATATTGTGCAAGACCGACTCGCACAGCGAAGCTGGCTCGCGCAACACGGGTTTGCTGCCGCGCCCTTTCGGGCCGTTCGCGACAGAGCTGAAGCGAAGGCGGCCTTCGAAGCACTCGGGCCCAAGGTCATCCTCAAGCGGCCGCGCGGCGGCTTCGACGGGCGTGGCCAGGCGCGTGCGCAGAGCCTCGAAGAAGCTCTGCAGGCGGTCGATGAGCTGGAGGTGCCGTTGATCATGGAACGCCAGGTCACCCTGGACCGGGAGCTATCGGTGCTCGTGGCCTCGCGCAAGAGCGGACAGCGTGTGGTGTATCCAGCGGCGCTCAACCATCACGAGGATGGCGTGTTGGCCTGGTCGGTGATGCCGGCCCCCGTCTCCCCGGAGCTTCTGAGACGGGCCGAACGGCTCGCGGTCGAGGTGGCCGAAGGGTTGCACACGACCGGGCTCGTCGCGGTCGAGCTATTCGTGTGCGAGGACGAGCTGCTCGTGAACGAGGTGGCGCTGCGTCCACACAACAGCTTTCACGCCACCCAGCGCGGCACTCACACCAGTCAGTTCGAGCAGCACGTACGCGCCGTCTGTGACCTGCCGCTCGGCAGCACCGCAGTGCTCGCTCCGACGGCCATCGCCAACGTTCTCGGCAGGGCTTGGCCCGCAGGCCTACCGGACTTGCAGGGCGTGCTCTCGACCCAGGGCGTGCGCATGCACTGGTACGGAAAGTCCCCGCCGAAAGTGGGGCGCAAGCTGGGTCACCTCTCGGCGAGCTGTGCGTCCGCCGAGCTGGCCGTGCAGCGCGTGCTCGAAGCCCTCGCGGCGCTCGAGGCCCCGTCGCCTGCACATCAACCGCTGAGCGATTCTGATCTTGGGAACCCCAACCACGGAGCGTGAGACATGCAGATCGACATCCCCTACCTCGCTGAAGATCCGGTCGCCGATGCGCCGATGCGCTTGTCCGTAGACCTGTTGGCCCAAGTCGATCCGAAGCTTCGGTTCGTGCCGATCGCGCCTCACACGCTCGATCGGGGCAGTTTCTCCCGCGTGCTCGGTGACAACCGCGTCTTGCTCGCGCGACCGACCCACCTTTCGCACCTGCTCGGGACACCCGACGCCGGAGCGCTGCTCGGATCGTTCGCCCGCAAGTGGGAGCTACGCTCCTTTCCGGTGCTCGATACGGTGCACAACCGCGCACGGCTGTGGCGGCTGTCTGCGACGCTGATCAGCGAAGCGAGCGGAGCCGAGGGGCGAGCCGCCGAGAAGGCCGCGGTTTACGCGCTGACCACCGCCCATCTCAAGGCCAAAGGAACCCTGACCCTCGTCCGAGACGGCGCGGGCGCCCAAGACGCAGCGCTCTCGAACGCCGTGCGGGCGCGGCTGCGCGAGTTTCCCGACACGGTGTTGGAAGAGCTGCCACGCGCCGAGGTGGTCATGCGCCTGGTGCAACAGCCCCGTGCATCCTCCGTCCTCCTGTCGACCGCAGCGAGCAGCGAGTTGCTCGCCCCGCTCTACGCCGCCTTGGTGGGAGGGCCTGCGTACCTGCCGAGTGCCGTCATCGGCGAGACGGCGAGCGTGTTCGGTCCGTGTGACCTCGGCGGCTCGAGCGTGGAGGCGCTCAACCACAATCCGACCAGCATTCTGCTGAGCTGCGCCATGTTGCTGCGCTACCTCGGCGAGCCTCAACTTGCAGCCCGTGTCTCCGCGCTCGCCGAACGAACCGTCTTCGAGCTCTCGCGCGTGCCGGACCTCGGCGCCGAGGCTCCAGCGCCGACGCTCGCGCGCTTTGCCGACGCGGCGCGTGTCGCTTTGGCCCCCGCCAGCTCGACGCCTCAGTAAGGTCGCACGGGGACCTCGCACGCTCCGCAGATGTCGTGCGCACAACCCGATTGCGCTTTCGATATTGCGGAAGAAGCAACGTCGCGGTCAGCGCGACGCACTGGCGCGCGTCAAGCCCCCCTGATCGCGGCGTTTGCACGCTCCTGGCGAGCTGTGGCACGGGTCCTGCTCTTGGATGGCGAGCGCGGGCGACGAGAATGGATCGCCTTGCTTTCTTAGGAGACGAACCATGTCTACGCGATACGGAGTAACTTTCACGTTGTTGGCGCTGGGCTCGGCGGGCTGTTGGGGAACGACCGACGAGAGCGTCATGAGCGGGCGCGACACCAGCCAGAGCCTGCTGGGCGCGACGCTCACCCCAAACCAGGTGATGACCACGACCTGCGCAAACCCCGCATCCGGCTACTCCACGGTGATCGGCACCTCCACCACCGCCGCCTCGCCCGGCATGGACCTCGATGGCATCAAGCTCTACTTTCATGGCTGGAGCGAGTCGGCGGTCATTCCCCGCGCCTGCTGGCACCTCGGGCAGAACGGCCTGTTTCACACCCGACTCGATCACGTCGACCCCCACGGCAGGCGTTCCAAGGCCTGGGATGACGACGAGCTCGACGCCGCCAACGACTACGTCAACGGCGCCGAGACGAACAAGGGCGCGCGCATGGTCGAGGTCTGGGCGGACGGCAACGGGAGCTGGGGCACCGAGGAGGGGGTCGATCGCTACGCACGCGTCGGCGACGGCTACGCGCCCTTCGCAGCGGACGGTGCGCGCAGTGACGCCTCGACCGTAGACCCCGAGCTCTTCGACGTCGCCTACCGCATGGGGCTCCTGGCGCGCGCGGTCTACTTCGACAAGGACAAGGGAGGCAACGCGAGCCAGCAGCGCACGACCCGCGACAGCTACCTCGTGCCGGCCGGCTTCGTCGAGAAGGCCTACCGCCAAGAGGTGCCCTTCAGGGAGAGCGCCGAGGCCCTCGTGGGGCTGTCGACCGATGGCGAGATCATCGTGCTTTCCCTCGCGGGCACTGACTTCAGTAACGATCCGACGGACATCGAGGCCAACACGGACGTGCAGCTCGTGTCGACCGAGCATCCGGCGCTCAAGGCCATCTGCAACGGCATGAGCCATGGCTGCCGTGTGCACGACGGCTACGACGACTACACGCGCAACGTATGGAACGATCGCTCGGCGGGCTCCGTGTACAACACGGTGAAGTCGCTCTACGCAGAGCTCGCTCCTTCGGGCCATCGGCGACAGCTCTGGATCACCGGGCACAGCCTGGGCGGGGCCATGGCGCAGCTCATGGCTGCGTTCTACCAGGCCGAGTCCGAGCTCGATGGCAGCGTGCCTTCCGTGACGAAGGTCGTGGCCTTTGGCTCTCCGATGTTGGGCGATGCGGGGTTCGTGAGCACCTACGAGAACCGTCTCGATCTGCTGACGCGCACCCAGCGCTGGGCCCACGTCGACGATCCCGGGCCGAGGTTGCCTCCCAGGAGGTTCGTAGGCACCGACAACTCGGCCTATCGCCATGCGGGTCGGGTGCACCTGCTCTCTGGCCCACGCGGCTCGGGCAACCCCGCCGCTGCCAAGCTGGAGACCCTCTACAGCGCCATCAACCCCGTGCAGTTCGACGGCGTGATCAACGCCAACAGCGTGCTCGAGGCGTTCATCGAGGGAGACGGTAGCGCCCACGCGGCCGAGGAGGTGTACATCCACATGCTCCGCACCTTCGTCGACTGCGATTCGCCCTACGCCGAGTCCGCGGGCTGTCAGAACTGGTGAGCGTACGGCCGCATCGGACATGACCATGGCCGGCCCGGCCTGGTCTTGGGGCAGCCGGATTCAGTACGCTGCTGCGACTGACCCTCTTGTCCGGAGAACGCGCGTGAGCGGAGCTTTC
>CAYNOM010000644.1:0-4159 GCA_964398415.1 uncultured Polyangiales bacterium
GGCGATCATGAACCCCGCGAAAGTAAACAGCCCCATCACGCCGGCGATGCCGAGGTGGAACGTGATCGCCATCAGGATCGCCACGCGTCGCGATACGCGGTTGAGAAACAGCATGAAGGGGAAGGCGACCTGAAACATCACCGTCGCGTGAGACACGAGCACCAGAAAGCTCGCGTTCTCGTAGAGCAGCTCGCTCAAGCCTGGGAATCGGAACTGATCGGGCCAAAGGGCATAGTACAGGGCAGTGCCGTTCTGCCACGTCTCCCCTTGGACCTTCGTCAACCCCGCGACGAAGTAGACGAGCGACACTTGCAGAGCGAAGCAGAGCAGCGCAGCGTTGTGCGTGAGGCCCTGCATGCGGCTCCATAGACTGTCGGGGCGCGGGCTCGATCCGCCACCAAACAGACGGAAGTGTTGACCGACGTCGGCGAACATCGCGTAGACCAGGCAAAGGCGCATCAGGTTGTCGCCGCCGTCCCACAGCAAGGGGTTGCGCTGCTGCAGGGAGAACCAAAAGATATAGTTCAGCGGCGTAACCCAGCGCGATCGAAAGCCGGTTACCCACAGCAGCGCAAGCAAGAGTCCGACGTGATAAACGAGCTCGAAGTACCAAGCTTCGCTCGACAACTGGTACAGCGAAAAGCCGCGCTTTTGGTGCAGGAAGGTGCTCCACGACAGAACGCCATCGGGACCGAACAAATAGTGACGCTGGGCGTAGTTGAGCAGATACTCCAGCACGATCAGCGCGCCGGCCACGACGCGAAACAAGCTGAAGCCGATGGCGTGTCGCGGCGTGGAGTAGGTCTCGATCCATTGATAAAGTCGCTGCATCATCGCGGTGGCTCCTGGGCGCTGGTCTGCATGCCGGAGGTGGACCCGGCGGGGGAGAGTAAGGGGGGCTTTGCTTGACGCCGCATGCAGCGGGGCCGAGGTACTAGTACGCAGCGACGCGCTGAAAGTCGTGCCAGCCATAGTCCAAACGCTCGACCTTACCGACTGTGCGGGGCTCGTTGCGTTTCGAGAAGGGAGGCGCCTTTTCGTGGCTGTACAAGATGCCCACGCTCGTCGTTCTGGCCGCGGGGTAGCGACGCGCGCACTCCACGGAGGCCACCCGCGCCAGGGTGTCGAGACCGTCCTCGCGGGCCGTTTGTTGGGCCTTCGCGACGGCTTCGCCGATGGCACGCAGCTTGGGATCGGATTCGTCGCGGAAGTCGATCAAGGCGTCGACGAACTCGTCCGTGGGGGGATGGACGAAGGTCAGCGGATACAGCTGGGCCCGCAGCAGGCGCTGGGATGGCGATAGGCGCGTCGCGTGCAGTGCGGCGTAGTGGGGAGCGCTGATGTCTTGGGGCTCGGTGGCGATTACCTTACCCGATCGGTCTTCGATGCGGCAGGACACCCAAAAACGCTTCGAGGGCTCCATGGGCTCCGGCGCGAAGAGTCGCCAATTCTGCATGAAGTATTCACCCAGATAGGCAGATGTGAGGGGATACAACCGGTCGCGCAGGGGATTCGCGGGCTGTAGAAAGATCGCCGTGGCTGTGAAGTGAAGGCCGAGCACGGCTGCGACGAGGCACGCGTACGCGACCAGGACCTTCTGACTTACGCTTGTCTGCTTCGAATGCACGGAAACCTCTCAAGGAACGTTTGAGACGCAAATATCCATGACCGGGGGCCCGGGTGCGGATTCGTGTACACGCCGCGCGAGCGCGGCAGCGAGCCGCTCGATCCGCTTGGGCGCCCACGAGGCTCTAGGTCTTTTCGCCAGCGGCTTCTCGACCGCGTCGTTCGTGAGGGAGTTGGGTGAGACGCGCGAGCTTTTGACAACGCCGAGCGAATTTTTTTAAGTCTCGTCAAACGCTGACCCAGGCCGCGGCGGGTGTGAAGAACACTTTGGCTGTCGAGCGGGCCGCGAGGGGGTGCTACGGATCTCGAGCCCCCATGGATCGCCTCGTCCTGCTCGCCACCCTGCTGCTGCACCTGGCCTTGCCGCTGTGGCTGGCCGCGTCCCTACACCGAAAGCCACGAAAAGACGTCGCCACAGCTCTGGTCGCAGCCCTGGGCGCGGTGACGGCCACGTTGCTGCTCGCTCTGGTGGGAGCGGGCTGGGCGGCCTATCCAGTGGGTACACGTTGGGGCTTGCTCGCCCTGGTGACCCTATCGGCGGTGTGGAGGCTGCGCTCCTTTCGGGGCTTTGCCACGACGTTGCCGCAGAGAGGGCGCGCGCGTGTGAGGGTCGCCGTGGAGGCCGCCCTGTGCCTCGCGTTGCTCGCCGGTGTGGCGCGCGTGACCCTGTCGGACGAGCCCGTGGGGGGCGCGTTGAGGCTCGCATTTCCCTTGGGGGAGCGCACCGCGTACGTGATGCACGGCGGCGCCTCATGCGTCTTCAACGCGCACTGCGAGGTGCACGCGCAGCGTCATGCGCTCGATGTCGTCGCGCTCGACGGCTGGGCCGAGACCCGTGCCCAGGGACTGCTCCCGACGCGGCCCGAGGCCTACGCCGCCTTCGGTCTTGCAGTGCACGCACCATGCGACGGGGAAGTGGTGCAGGTGCGCGATGGCCTGCATGATCTGGCCCCGCCGCAACGCGACACGAACCACATCCTGGGAAACTACGTGGCGCTCCACTGCAAAGGTGCCACCGTGTTGCTGGCGCACCTCGCGCAGGGCAGCGTGCGGGTGGGCCTCGGCCAAACCGTCACCGCGGGACAGCGGCTCGCCCGAGTGGGCAACACGGGGAACACGACCGAGCCGCATCTGCACATCCACGCGGTGCGCGGTCGTGTGACTTCCCCCGGACAGCTGGCGGCCACAGGGGATCCTGTGCCCATGCTTTTCGACGGGCAGAGCAGGCCTCTGAGGCGTCACGACACGGTGATCACCTCGCCTTTGCACCGCTCCGCCACAGGCCACGCTACAGCTCACCCCGACCGACCTTGACCCTGATGGGTCCATGAAGTACCGCCTTGCGATGGTGACGGACGCACCAGCGCGGATCCGGGCCGCGCTCGACAGGCAACCTGTCGCGGTGCGAGAGCTCGTGGGTCTGTTGGCGCCGGTAGTCCAAGTGCGGGTGACGCGCGAGCTACGGCGGCGCGGCCCGGTGGCGACGGATCCCAGGCAGGAAGTCGAAGACCTTACTCAAGAGATCTTTGCCAGGCTGTTTGCGGACGATGGTCGCTTGCTTCGCACATGGGACCCGGCGAAGGGCCTTTCGCTGAAGAACTTCGTCGGCCTCATCGCGCAGCGGCAAGCCGCGGACTTCATGAAGAGCGGCCGGCGCAATCGCTTCCGCGATGACCCGCTGGAGCTCGAGGATATCGAGGCCCGCGGCGAGCCTGTTCCGGACGTGGGGCCCGAAGTCGCCTCGCGCGAAGAGCTCTCGATCGTGCTTTCACGTCTGCAGCAGAGCCTTTCGCCCCTTGGCTTTCGGATGTTTCTTCGCCTGGTGGTGCAGCAGGAGAGCGTCCAGGAAGTGGCGACGGCCGAGGGGATGAGCGAGAGCGCGGTATACGCGTGGCAGAGCCGACTTGCGCGGCGCATGCGCGCGCTGTGGTGCGAGCTTTCGCAGGATGGGTCCGGCGCGGCGGTCACGAGCGCGGTGCAGCCCGCATATGCTGGCAAGGAGGGGTAGGGCGTGGGACACGACGACGCCTGGATCGCAGCCATCGGACAGCTTGCGCGCGAGCAGGCTACGGCCGACCGAGCGCAGGCCGCAGAGGGCGAGGTGCCCGCCGAACGCGCGCGAGACGAGGTGCCCGCGACGCGTGACGCTGCCTATGTCGCAGCACTCGCGATCCCGCTCGACGAGGCCGCCCAGGAGCGCATCGTCGCCTCGCTCCTTGCGGGGCCCGCGCCTCGCAGAGCACCGTCGCGCCGCGTCTCACGCGGTGTGTGGGCGGCTGGGCTCATCGCAGCCGCAGCGGCCATCGCCGTCGCGGCGTTTGCTCCTCGCAGCAGCGAGCCAGTCGCGCAGCTTGGGCCCCTGCCGACGTACGCGCTGACGGTGCACGGCGATCTGCAGGCGACCCGCAGCGGCGCATCGCGCCCCGCCGTGGCTCCCCTGCGGATCCGAGACGACACGGAGCTGGAGCTCGTGTTGCGTCCATCGACCCGCACGCCCGAAGGGATCGAGGTAAGCGTCCTGTGGCACGCCCCG
>CAYNOM010000645.1:0-4149 GCA_964398415.1 uncultured Polyangiales bacterium
CTGCCGAGCGTCACAGCCGCCCACAGGTCGAGCACCCGCTCGGACGCCGCTCCCGCGCGCATGCGGGGCAGGTCACGACGCAGGGCCGACAGGTCGACCAGGCCCTCGAGGGGTGAGGGGCGCGCCTCGATCAGCGCCTGCACGCGCTCGCCGTCCGCGTCGAGCAATTGACGCTGGAAGTTGCGGCTCCACACCGACTTCGACTGACGCATGCGGATGGGGTCCGGAACGAGGCCCTCGAATGCGCGCCGCTGGATCACCCGGTCCCAGCCGGCGTGCAGACGCTGCTCGGCCGGCAAGGACAGGCAGAACGTGATCAGTCGCCGATCGAAGTAGGGGTGGCGATGGTCGACGCCGAGTGCGGCAGCGAGCTTGTCGTGCACCTCGAGATAGAACGGCATCAGCGGGGAGTTGACAGCCCGCTCGTGCAGCGCGTGAAATCGCATCGGCACCCGCCGCTGTTCGCTGGCGCGCTCGCAAACCCCTGCGAGAAAGCCACTCTCGCGAGCAAAAGCCAAGTCGAGATAGCCGCGTGGAGCGCGCGCGGGAAGGTGAGCAAAGAGGCTCGAGAGAGCACGCTCGCGATCGTGGGCGAAGACCCAACCCCGCAGCATGAAGGGGTAGGAAAAGCCCGTCCTCGCGTGGAGGGCCGACAGCTCGCGGTAGAGTCGCCTCAGGCGGCCGCGATGCAGGAGCTCGCCCATGAAATGCAGACCGTGCTCGATCACGGTGTCGCCATCGAGCCCGTCGAGCATCACCCGCACGCCTTGTGCCGCCGCGCGCGTGGCCAGGGCCTCGTAGATGAACAGGTTGGGGGCGTGAAATGGCTCGTCGAGCAGCTCGTGCACACGCTCTGCACAAGCAAGGGGGCCCATGCGATCGGCGCGAACCTCGCTCAGCGTCATGCCACCTTGGGCCTCGTGCAGCGAAAGCCATGGCCCTTCGTCGATCTCGGGAAAGTCGGGAAAGCGGGCCGTGAAGCAGGCAATCGGTAGAGGCGCCGCCGTTCGCAGCACGGAGAGCACACCGGCAGAGTCGAGGCCGCCGCTCAGCATGCAGCCCACGCCACCGTGCGCCCGGGAGCGCTCGCGCACCGCGCGCGTGAACAGCGCGCGAAAGGCCTCCGTATACTCTCGCGTGGATCGCGCCGGCACGTCTGCAACCGCCCGAAACGCGACGTAGCGTCGACGCGCACTCTGCTCGCGCGTGACGCGCAGCACGTGACCCGCCGGCAAGCGCTCGACACCGTGAAAGAACGTGCGCTCTGTGCTGGCGAAGGTACGCGCGAGGTACTCGGCCAGACGCAGGGGATCGACGCGCCGCAGAAGGCCCGGATCCGCGAACAGGGCCCGCGCCTGAGACGCGAAGATCAGCCGGTCGTCGAGCTCGGAGAGATACAGCGCACGCACGCCGTAGGGATCACGCGCGAGGATCAGGCGCTCTTGACGCGCATCGAACAGGGCGAAGGCGAAGTCGCCCTCCAGGTGGTCGACGAAGGCCTCGCCAAAGCGCAGGTAGGCCGCGGCGATCAGCGCCTCATCCGGCGAATCGAGCGTCAGGTCGGTACCGAGCTTGCCGAGCAACTCGTCGCGGTAGTCGAGACGCGCGTCGGCCACGATGCACAGCCCGGGCCCTGTGTCTTGGTACACCGGGCTCGAGCCGAGCGCCTGGGGCGTCGTGTGCAGGGCGCGCGCCCCGAGCATGCACGCACCGCTCGTGTGGTCGGCCCACGTGTCGGCCGGACGCGTGCCGAGCGCCTCGTGCATGCGCGCCGCGAGCCCGGGCCAGGGCACGCCCCCACGGCGCACGAAGGCGCCGAAAATGGCGCTCACTTGGCCACCGAACGCAGCGGCGGAAAGGCGCTGAAGCGCGACAGATCAGGCAGCCCGCCCATGACGATCTGCCCGTCGCACAAGACCCAGGCGTGCGCCTCCACCTTGCCGGCGGGGTCGCGCGCGACGCCCACGTGGATCATCGAGTCGTAGCCGTGTCGGTGCAAAAGGATGTGCGTGACGTAGGCGGAGGGCAGGCACTTGTACTCGCCCGGCACCCAGCGCCTTCCGACATGCACCGCCCAGCGGATGTCTTCGATGCTCGGGCGCGCGCCGTGCTTCTGTGGAGGCAGGTCGTGCTGCTCGAGCACCCGCCGCCAACGCTTGAAGGGCAAAAGCTGCTGCATGGCGTGCACGACGGGCAGAAGTGCCGCGGCTTCCGCCAGGACCTTTCCGCGCACGGGCGTCAGCTCCTCGAGCTTACGGCGTGCCCACCGCAGCCGTGACATCGATGAGCCCCTTGTCTGCGAGGTCCGAGAGCAACTCCAGCACGTCGCGCTGGCACTCCTCTTCCGTGACGTCGTACTCCTCGAGAATGGCCGCACAGATGGCTTGCACGGCGGTGGGCTCCTGGATGAGCTGCCAAACCCTGGCGCCCACTTCGTTGAGCCCGAAGTACTCCCCGACGTCGACACCGAGGATCACCGCCTCGCCGCCGAGTTGGGTGGAGACCTGATTCTTGCTCGCCACGACCTTCGCGCCTAGCGTCAGCGGAACCTTCACCATGTGTTGGGCCTTCCCTCGCGCCCCGTACGGGACGCTGAGGCCGAGTGTAGCAGCGAAAGCCGGGGGCGAGGCCCCTTCGGCGGCGTACAATGGCGGGCCTTTGGCCGAACGGGATGAGCATCCCCATTTGCCGGACGGCACGAACTCGCTATCCCACTGCGATTGCCCTCGAGGAAGCATGAAGATTCTCGTTACAGGCGGTGCCGGATTCATCGGCTCGAACTTTCTCAACCTGCTCGTGCCACGCCACCCCGAGCACCGGTTCGTCAATCTCGATGTGCTCACCTACGCGGCGAATCTGAGGAACCTCTCGACGATCGAGAAAGCGCCGAACTACCACTTCGCGCGGGTCGATCTGACCGACTTCGACGCTGTGATGGCGCTGTTTGGAGCGGAAAAGCCCGAGCTCGTGGTGCACTTCGCAGCCGAGAGCCACGTCGATCGCAGCATCAGCGGGCCGCGGGCCTTCATCCGCGCCAACATCGAGGGCACCTTCAACCTGCTCGAGGCCTGCCGCGCGCACTTCGAGAAGGGTCAGGGCCTGTTTCACCACGTGAGCACCGACGAGGTCTACGGCTCCTTGGGTGAGAGCGGCCTGTTCACCGAAGAGACGCGCTACGACCCGTCGAGCCCCTACTCCGCGTCGAAGGCCGCGAGCGACCACTTGGTGCGCGCCTACGCGCGAACCTTCGGCCTAAAGACCAAGATCACGAACTGCTCGAACAACTATGGCCCGTTGCAGTTCCCGGAGAAGCTCATCCCGTTGATGATCTCGAATCTGCTCGAGCGAAAGCCCCTGCCCGTCTACGGCAAGGGAGAAAACGTACGCGATTGGCTCTACGTCACGGATCACTGCGAAGCGATCTGGACCGTGATCGAAAAGGGCCAAGTTGGCGAGACCTACAACATAGGCGGCCACAACGAGCAGAAGAACATCGACGTCGTGCACATGCTCTGCAAGATCGTCGCTGAAGAGACGAGCTGCTCCGTGGACGAGCTTTTGTCCCTGATCACCTACGTCACCGACAGGCCGGGCCACGACCTGCGTTACGCCATCGATGCGGGCAAGATCGAGCGCGATCTCGGCTGGAAGCCCAAGGAAACGTTCGAGACGGGTCTACGGAAAACCGTGCGCTGGTACCTCGACAATGCGACCTGGATCGAGGACGTGCGTTCGGGCGACTATCGCAAGTGGATCGAGCAGAACTACGGCGCGCGCTGAGCGCGTTCAGACGTCACGGGGCAAGACATGATCAAAAAGGGCATCATTCTCGCGGGCGGCTCGGGCACCCGGCTTCACCCGCTGACCTTGGCCGTGAGCAAGCAGCTCATGCCGATCTACGACAAGCCGATGATCTACTACCCGCTGAGCACGCTGATGCTGGCGGGCATTCGCGACGTGCTCGTGATCACGACCCCGCACGACCAAGCACAGTTTCAGCGCCTGCTCGGCGATGGAAAGCCGTGGGGTATGAACATCGGCTACGCGGTGCAGCCGAGCCCGGATGGCCTGGCCCAGGCGTTCATCATCGGGCGTGAGTTCATCGCAGGTGACCCCTGCGCGCTCGTGCTCGGCGACAACATCTTCTAC
>CAYNOM010000646.1:0-4147 GCA_964398415.1 uncultured Polyangiales bacterium
CGCGTGCTGGAGGCGGCCGACGCCACCCAGCCTGCCACCATGCGCGAGATCGCCACCGCTGGCAGGGCCTGCGCGTCGAGCAATGCACACGTCTCGCGAACGAGCCGGCGAAGGCTGGCTCGCAGGTCGTACTTGACCGGAGACAGAGGGTGACCGTCCGGCAGGGGATACTCGTCAGCGTGCCCTCCCAGAGCGTCCTGGATTTGCCTCACGCGTTTGAGTGGGTTTGCGCTCGGCGCTGTTGCGAAATTGAGCGGGGTTTTCCATTGTTCCTGGGCGAGCAACAGCTTCTTGCGCTGGATATCGAGGGAAACGCGCATGTCGACCGTCGCGACCGCCGCTGCACCTTTACCGAGATCGGCCGGACGCCCTGTCTTATTGAACACGTCGTCGATGCTCTCGACCAACCAACTCAGATCTCCGAGCCCATGTAGCTGCCGAGCCCCACCGAGCCAGCCGTCAGACCAGGTGAGCAGATCACCGAACTTCTCGCCAAGACGCGGGAGAAAGCCGCTCAGCAGTTCCGCTGTTTCGTCAACAGCTGGGCGGATCGAAGCGAGAAAGGTGGCTTCATCGGCGACTTGCGGCGGAGGCGGGTCGGCTATGCTGCTCGCGGCTCGGAACAGGGCATCGTTTTCGAGGAGTAAGCGTGTGAACGTATGCAAACGATGCGCGAACTCCGGATCAAGGGCGTCGAGTCGCGCGGCACTGTTCGGCCACACCTCTTCCACGCTCTCCCACAGACGAGATAGCTCCACCGCAAGTTGAGTCGGCTCTCGCATGCGTCATCCCTCCAGCACGAAGCCGCCCTCGACGAGGCTCATCCACTGCCGCTCGAGCTGCCGGGCGAAGGTGGCGTCATGCAGCAGCACGCCTGCTTCGATGTTGCGGTCGTGGCCCCGCGCGGTGAAGTTGGCGCTCGAGACGAAGGCGCGCTCGCCGTCCACAGAAACGCACTTCGCGTGCAAGCTGCAATAGTCGGCGCCGCGGCCTGGCAGCAGCGCTCGTCTGTCGCAATAGACGCGCGGCTTGGGATCTCCAAACGGCCAGTTGCGATCGAGGAAGGCTTGAAGCGCTGCGCGTCCGTAGGCCTCAGGATCGGGCTGAGCGTGCTCGGCTTGCGCCACGTTCACGAAGAAGTGGGCGACCACGCCGCGGTCGCGCATGACCGTGTGCAGCGGGGTGAGCACCACGTGGGCCTGGTCGAAGCTGTAACCCGCGAGCACCACGCGTTCGTGCGCGCCCTCGAATAGGGCTTGCAGGACCACGGCGGTATCACGCGCAGCCGCGTTCTGGCCTTCGGGGCCCGTCCATACGAGCTCTGGCGCAGGCCGGACGAGCTTTTCGCGTTCAGCGAGCACTGCTTCGAGGATGGCGAGACACGCGACCTTACCGTGCCCCTCGAGGCAGGCGACGAGGTCGTCGAGCGATAACCGCACCCCAAACGCGCTCAGCCGATCCCGAGACAACGGCGCGCGCAGCTGACCGCTCTCGACGGCATCCCGCAGCCGTTCGAGTAGGGCCGTGCTCACCTCGCTCAGCCCGCGCTTCACGGCCGCTCCGCAAAGAACGCGAGGTCCGGGTCGTTGCCGATCGTGGGCACCACCAGCGCCCGGTCGAGGTAGCGGTTGAAGCGCTCGCAGGAGCACTCGGCGATGTAGAGGCAGCCGTGGCAAGCCGCTCCCTCGAGTCGACGGTCGTCCGCTTCGCGCGAGGGATCGTGGCCGGCACAAACGGGGTCGTTGGAGCACAGGCGGCCAAGCTGCCAGGCCTCGCGTAAGTGATGGCCGATGCGTCTGCCCTCCTCCACGAGCCCCCCCCAAGGTGCCCTCCGATCCCGTGGTGCCCGTCGACAGCAGGATGCCCGCCATGCGGCCGTGTTCATCGCCGTCGGGGGCGCAGTAGATGCGTTCGCGAATCGCGCTAGCGGCATAGCCGCACTCCAGGCTGATCGCCGTGAGCAGGAGGTGAGCCAGCGAGTGAAGCAGGTAGAAGCGGATCCCCAGGAACGTGTCCTTGTCGTTGCCGTCGGCCTCATAAGCCGCGAGTAGCTGTTCAGCGCGCCGCGTCACCGCGGGGCGCTTCTCCCACGCCGAAAGCGCATCGGCGTCGAGCTCGATGAACACACCCTCGCCGCGAACCTCTGCGGCGGGCAGCCACTTCTGGTTGCCGGTGGGCAAGGTGAGCGCGGCCGGCCGTACGCGAAAGCTCTCGTAGTCGTACTCGCCCTGGAGATTCGCGCTCACGGAGTCGAAGCGACTGAAGCTCACCTGCACGCGCACCTCTCGCAGCTCGGGCACCACCACGAGGCGCGACACCCCGGCGGGGAGGTTCGCGCGCTGGTTTGGGATGCGGAAGGCCGCAAACTCCACGCCCTGGGGCGCGAGCACACCGGGCACCTCCTTCGGTGCCTGAACGAAGCGCTCGTACTCGGCGGATCGTAAGGGCCGCTCCGCGACGGCGTCTCCGCCACTGCGCTCCCGCGCGACGGCCGCGACGACCTTATCCAGGTTCTCACCGTCGATGGCGCTCGCGACCACGTCTTGAAGCTTGGCGAGCAGCTTGAGCTCGTCGATACTTTCTACCTTTTGCAAGGCCTTCCAAACATCTTTCACGCGCAGCTTCGTCGTGAGGGGATCGGGGGCGGGCTCTGGCAAACGCAATGCGCTCACGACTTGAGCAAAGTAGGCGTTGGATGCGGTGCGCACGAGTAGCTGCAGTTTCTCGGCGCAGGGCTCATCGACGGCTCGCCCGCCGAGCCAGGGTCTGTCGCCACTGCAATCGAAGGGCAGCACGAGCGCTTGGCTGAGGGGACGCGCTTGGCCGCAATTCTTGCACTCCACCATGATGCGAGCGACGTCACCGGATGCGCCCTCCTTCAAGTACATCTCGGCCCGGTCGCATTCGCCATCGGGATGGACAAAGCTCTTCCATGGAAAGTCAGTCAGGTGTCCGCTCTTGCAGGCGGCCACGAACCGCACCGGCACGGCGCGCGCCGAGCGATTGGGCGCACAGTGGTGGATGTAGCGGTTGTTCTTCGGCTCCAAGCCCTCATTGGCGCGTGTGAGTCGTCGGCAACCTTGGCAGACGAACCAGCGTGGGAACTCGAGAGCACGCACACCCACACGCCTGTCCGCATCGCGATCGTCGCAGCGTGGCGCCATGCGAAAGTAGCTCGCCTCCGCGAGGTCGAGGTTCGGATCGAGTGCCTTCAGGCGCGGCACGAGAGAACGGCGCAGGCGCGGGTCGTCGAGGGTCACGAAGCCGTCGTTCAGATCGAAGCCCCAGTGCTCGAGGCCGCCGATGACCACGGCGCGGTCGATGAGATCGACCATGGCACCCGGTCCAAACGTCGTCACCATCTGACTCTGACGGACCTGTCCGTCGGCGCGGTGGGCCGTGTTGTCGTTCTTCGCTCTCGGCTGTCTGTAACGAGCCATGGTTCAACCCTTGGTGTCGAGGGGAGCGAAGCGCACCCAGATGTGACTGTTGGGTTCCACGTCGCGCAGGGAGGTGGGCGCGACGAAGCGCCGTTCGTCGAGGTCCGCCGGCGGTTCGTCGGTCACGACGCGGAGCACGTGCTTCCCCTCGCTCTTGCGGCGGTCGTACTCGCTGTAGGTGCGCTCGGCGCCACCCTCCTTGGCGCGCCCGATGACCCGCTCCCAAGCGTCGAGGAAGTTGCGCCCTCGCGCGCGCAGCTCGTCTGCCATGCGCTGCTCGGCCTCGTCGTCTGGCCACTCGCGATGCTTGCGTCCGCGCTCGACGAGCGCTTCCAGGGCGGCGTCGGCGAAGGCGCGGTGCTCGTGCAGCTTCATCAGGCCCGTGGCGGGCTCGAGATCGAGCTTGCCGTGGCGCACCATGGAGAGCAGCGTACCCACCAAGCCGCGATCGAGCGTTTGCAGCGAGAATGGGGTGACGCTGGTGGCCTCGACCTCGCGGTAAAAGCTCTCGTGATAGGCCACGAAGCGCTCGTAGTGGGAGCGGTCGCGCGGGCGAGAGGCGTTCAAGCACGCGACCACGAGGCCGGGATAGCTGCGCCCGACGCGGCTCGTGGCCTGAATGTACTCGCTGGTGGTCTTCGGCTGGCCCGTCACCACCATCAGACCCAGGCGGTCGATGTCGACGCCCACGGAGATCATGTTGGAGG
>CAYNOM010000647.1:0-4130 GCA_964398415.1 uncultured Polyangiales bacterium
CTCGATGTCGATCCGGAGGTGCGTGCCCATGGGGCGCGGGTGCTCGAAGCCCTGCGCACAGCGCCGCCCGCCGCGCGCGTGGCCGCGACGTCGCCCGAAGCCAAGGCGCGCCTGTTGGCGTTCTTCGCAGGCTCGACGCAGCGGGTCGAGGGTGAAGTGGTGCAGGTGGGGGCAGAGCTGCGCGGGGGCCTCATCTGGTCGAAGTTTCTCGTGCACGACAGAGACCGCATGGTCAGCGTCGACATCCCCGGTGGCACGCTCGGCGGCTATACGCAGGTGATCTCGGAGCAGGAAGCTCCCCGAGACGGTGGGCGCATCGTGGTCGCGCTGCGCGAGCGCGGTCCGCACGCCTGGGCCCATGTGCGCGATGGCGTCGTTTACGGAGGCTTCTTGGGCGAAGGCCCGGCCATCGAATGGCCCGGCATGCTCGACGTGCCGTGAACGGACGACGCCGACCTTTGCGCGCTTTGGCCGCGAAGCGGATCAGCGAGCGAGCCGGTAGCCGATGCCTCGCACCGTGATGATGTGCTTGGGGTCGGTGGGATCGATCTCGAGCTTGTGTCTGAGCTGCGCCACGAAGTTGTCGATGGTGCGCGGCGTGCCGTGGTGGTTTGGCCCCCAAACACGCTCGAAGATGCGCTGACGCGACAGCACGCCCCCGTCCTCGAGCACCAGCGCCTCGAGGATGTCGAACTCGGTGGCGGTGAGCTCCACGGGCTGTCCCGCGCGTCGCACCTCACGCTTGGTCGGATCGAGCTCGACGTCGCCGAAGCGCTGCACCACGGAGCGCGGCGTGCTCTCCGCCGGCCGCACCGCGACGCCCACCGGAGGCCTGCGTCGGAAGACCACCTTGATCCGCGCGAGCACCTCCTGAATGCCGAAGGGCTTCGTGATGTAGTCCTCGGCACCGAGCTCGAGGCCCATGACTTTGTCTGTCTCGGCGCTCTTCGCGCTCAACATGAGCACGGGCGTATCGTTGCCGAGCGAACGCATGTGCTTCACCACCTCGAAGCCGTTGAGGCGCGGCAACATCACATCGAGGATCAATGCGTCCCAGGGCTCGCGCATGGCGCGGTCGAGACCGTCTCGACCGTCGTCCGCAACGCTCACCTCATAGCCCTCTGCCTCGAAATTCATGCGCAGCCCGAGCGAGATGGACGGGTCGTCCTCGATCACCAGGATGCGCCGTCGGGGTGTGGCGGATTCCGCTGGCATGTCACTCCTCGGTAGCCCTTTCGAGGGGCCGCGTCGAGGCCTTCGCGGGCAGCGCACGCGGCAACACCAGGGTGAACGTGCTGCCCTTGCCCAGCTCGCTCTCGAGCTCGACGCGCCCGCCATGCGCCTGCATGATGTGGCGCACGATCGCGAGGCCCAGCCCCGAGCCCTCGACCTCGCTCGAGAGCAGCTCGTTGGCGCGATAGAACTTGTCGAAGATGCGGCGATGCTCGCGACGCGCGATACCGATGCCCTTGTCGCTCACCGCGATGCGCACGAACTTGTCGTCCGCGCGCGCGCTGAGGCGGATGTGGCCGCGCTCGCGCGAGTACTTGTACGCATTCGACAGGAGATTGAGCAGGGCATCGACGATGGCGCCGCGATCGGCTTCGAGGATCGGTAGGTCGTCGGCCAGCTCGACGGTGACGGCCTCGCGCCGGCCCACGTGGCTCGCGTCGAAGGCTTCGAGCGCGTCTTTGACGATCGCCGACACCTGCTCGGGTCTACGTTCGTAGATGCGCTTGCCCGACTCCATGCGTCCCCAGTCGAGCAGGCGCTCGATGCGCTGGGTGAGGCGCGCAGTCTCCCGGGCCAGCACCGCGAGGCAGGCGTCGACCTCATCGGGGCTCGAGACGCGCTTCATCTGCAGTGTGTCGACGAACATGCGAATCGACGTGAGCGGCGTACGCAATTCGTGACTCACCTTGGACACGAAATCGGACTGGAGCTTCGACAGGTTGGCTTCGCGCACCAGAAATACCAGCGCGAGCACCGTGCCCGTGGCCAATACACCGACCAGCGTGACGACCAAGATCCCGAAGACGATGTTGAGGTCGGCCTTGTTGAAGACCAACATCATGATCCCGAGGATCAAGAGGACGACCGTGGGGACGATGATCAGCCAGACCAGCGACAGCACGATCCGGGTGAAGCCGGTTCGATTGCCCTCTCCACTGACGAGGCCTGCGCCGGGTCGAATGCTCGCCATGCCGCGCCCCGTGGCAGTCAGCCCTCTTCTTCTTCTTCGGCCCAGCGCACCATCGCGGAGATCCCGATGGCCAAGCTGCACTTCGGACAGAGAGGGGGCTCTTCGTATACGGCCTCCCCACCGCGCGCGAAGATGTAGAGCCCACCACCTGTGGCCTCCCCTTCGAGAGGCTCGCGGCAGGCATCACAAAACACGATCGCGTAGGGGTGGCTGTGCGCCATGGGCGAGCAGTATACCCCTTTCCAGCGCTCGGAGCATGCTCGCCGCGCGTAGGCAGCAGTGTTCAGCGAGCAGCCAAGAACGCCTCGAGCTCCGCAACCTGTTTGGGGATGTCTGAGGTCAGGTTGAGGCACCCTGCGGCGGTGACCAAGATGTCGTCTTCGATGCGCACCCCGATGCCCCGATAGCGAGGATCGACCTCGGCATGAACGGGGATGTAGAGGCCGGGCTCGACCGTGAGCACGAAGCCGGGCTCGAGCGGACGGGGCTGTCCCGAGGCGTGGTAGCGGCCCACGTCGTGCACATCCATGCCGAGCCAGTGCGAGGTGCGATGCATGTAGAACTTCTTGTACTCGCCCTTGTCGAGCGCTTCCTCGCGGCTAGAAGTGAGCAGCCCTAGCGCGATCATCCCCTCGGTGAGCACGTTGACCGCAACGTCGTGGATGGCCTCCACGGTGGCGCCTGGCCGCACCGCGGCGATGCACGCGAGCTGCGCAGACAGCACGAGCTCGTAGATCTCGCGCTGGGCGTCGCTGAAGCGACCACTCACCGGAAAGGTGCGCGTCACATCCGCCGCGTAGTAGCCGTATTCGGCGCCAGCATCGATCAGGAGCAGGTCACCGGCGTCGAGCTTTCGATCGTTCTTACGGTAGTGAAGGATGGTGGCATTGGGCCCCGAGCCCACGATGCTGCCGTAGGCGGGACGCTCACTGCCGTGGGCGCGAAACGCACGCAGGATCTCGGCCTCGACCTCGTACTCGTGACGACCCGGCCGTGCGATGCGCATCGCCGCCAAGTGCGCCTCGCGGGTGATCTCGCTCGCGCGGCGCATCAGCTCGATCTCATCGTCGCTCTTCGAGAGCCGCATCTCGTGCACGCTCGCTGCGGGGTCGATGATCTCGGTCGGGTATTCGACGCCGCGGCGCGCACGTCCGCGCACCACGTCGATGGCGCGCAGGAAGCGCTCGTCGAGCTTGCGATCGAGGCCGAGGCGGTAGTGCACGCGGCGCGCACCCTCGAGGTAGTCGGGAAGCTTGTCGTCGAGCTCTTTGATGGAAAAAGCCGCGTCGACGCCGAGGGCGCTCACCGCGCGCTCGACGCCCAGCCGTGGCCCGTCCCAAGTCTCGCGCTCGGGATCACGGTCGCGCAGAAACAGCACCGCGCGATGCTCTGCGTGATGCGTGGTCAGCACGAGCACGCTCTCAGGTTCGTCGAAGCCGGTCAGGTAGTAGAGGTCGCTGCCCTGTCGGTAATCATGCTCGACATCGTTGTTGCGAATGGCCGTCGCGGGTGCGGGAAGCACCACCACTCCGTCTCCGATGCGCTCGAGCAGCGCCTTGCGTCGTGCCGCGTACATCCTTCTCCTTTGATTCGGTTAGAACAGCTCGGCAAGCCACATAGGACCCCGTGCGAGGTCAGCGCCGAGCTCCTGGGCGAGAGCCTCGATCGAGAGCTCACCCGCGCGGGCCGCTGCGCCGAGCAGGGGCTCGGACGCGCGCGGATTGCGAAACCAGTCCTCGTCGAAGCGCTCGCGCAGGGCGAAGACGACGGCAAAGCCGTGAGCTCTCGCACGAAACGCTGCGCCGGGGGCGATACGCGTCACGAGCGCGGCGCCCACCGCGGGCGGAAGCGGCCGGGTGAGGGCTCGCTCGGCAAGCTCGGCAGCGCGCTCAAGGCGCGCGTCGCCGTGCAGATCGCGCGCGAGCAC
>CAYNOM010000648.1:0-3848 GCA_964398415.1 uncultured Polyangiales bacterium
TTCCGAAGTTCCAGCAGAGCACCTTCTCGGTGGGCTCCCCCTTCAAGATCTGACGCACCGAGACCGCGCCACACACGATGGGCCACGCCTCGCGCATGCGACGTGGCCCGTTTCAATTGGCGGAACGAGATCAGGCGTAGGACTTGATGAACTCGAGGGCTGTGCGCACGCCAAAGCCCGTGCCGCCCTTGCCAGACACACCGTGCGGCGCCGAGTGGAAGGCGGGACCCGCGATGTCGAGGTGAACCCAGGGGCAGTCGCCCACGAACTCGCGGAGAAAGAGCGCCGCACTGATCGAGCCGCCGAACCCGTCGCCCGTGTTCTTGAGATCGGCGATGGGGCTCTTGAGCGTCTCGCGCAGCTCCTCGTCGAGGGGCATGGGCCAGAGCGCCTCGCCGGCACGCTCAGCAGCCGCCTTGTAGCGCTCAGACAACTCGGGCTGGGTCGCGTAGAGCGCGGCGCGCCACTGTCCCAGGGCGATCATGCACGCCCCCGTGAGCGTCGCGTGATCGACCAGCACCGTGGGCTCGAGCTTTCGGGCATAGGCGAGCGCGTCGGCGAGGATGAGGCGCCCCTCGGCATCGGTGTTGAGGATCTCCACCGTCTTTCCGTCGAGCGAGCGGTAGATGTCGCCAGGCTTGAAAGAGGCGCCGCCGAGCACGTTGTCGGTGGCCGGGACGATCCCGTGGACTTCGACCGGCAAAGACAGCCGGGCAGCAGCGAGCACGAGCGCGATGGTGGCGGCGCCGCCTGCCATGTCGCACTTCATCGTCTCCATCGACTTGGCGGGTTTGATCGACAGCCCCCCGGCGTCGAAGGTGAGGCCCTTGCCCACGAACACGAGGCGCTGGAGCTTTTTCTTGGCCTTCGCGGTCTGCTTAGGCACGTAGGCCATGTGAATGAAGCGCGGATCTTCCTGGCTTCCTGCGTTCACTGCCGCGAGCAGGTTCATGCCGTGCTTGAGGATCTCGGTCTTGCCCCACACCGTGCAGCGCACACCGTACTGTCGTGACAGCTTGCGCGCCTCGTTGGCGAGCGCGGTGGCGGTCATGACGTTCGGCGGACGGTTGACGAGGTCTCGCGCGAAATTGACCGACTCGCCGATGACCGTGGCTTCCTCGAGCGCCCTCTTCTCGGCGGCCGTCGCGCGATGCTCGGTGAGCAGAATGGCGCGGGGTGAGGGCTTGGGCTTGCGGGTGCCGGTGAGAAACTCGGCATAACGATAATCACCGAGCGCGAGCCCTTCACCCGTCGCGCGCAGATGAGCGGGATCTTGGCTTGGGCAATACACCGCGATCACCTTGCTGCCACGCCCGGCCTTCGCCGCCGCCAAGCCTGCCAGGCGGCACTCGTCAGCCGAAACCTCGCTGCCGGCAAGCGCATGCACGAGCAACTTCTTCGCCTTCAGCTTGCCGAACGTGTGGACGACGATCGACTGCCCCTTCTTGCCTGTGAAGTCTTCCTGTTTGGCGATACGCGAGAGCTCGCCATCGAGTGCCGCGTCGAGCGCATTGAAGGCGGGGTGCTTTGCGTAGGCGCTACCCAGCACCGGCACGACGAGTAAGTCGACCGCGATCGCAGTCAGAGATTCGTGAGACAAGGAGAGCTTCATGGGGGGCCATCGTGCCACGTGCACTAGGCATGCCTCAAGCGAGGCTGCGCACGCGGGGCTGGCGAATCCGCCAGCGACCGCCGCCAATTCCGCCAGGCAGCCATGCACAACGTCGCGAAGACAGGCGCGCGAGGTCCGGCACGACGCTCGCATTAGGGCCTCTCATCTCAAACGGAGAGGACCCATGGAAACCGAAACGAAGCGTCTCAAGGCCGTGTACACCGTGATCCAGAAGTCGGATGGCAAAGACCTCTGGCTGCGCATCGGCAGCGCCTTCTCGAACCGCGACGGCAGCACGAGCGTCTTGCTCGACGCCATGCCCACGAACGGCAAGCTGCAGATTCGCGACTACCAACCCCGCGACGCGCAGGCGCCGCGCACGCACGAGCTCGGAGCGCGGTGACGCCATGCGACGCCGACATTTGATCGCGATGGGATGGCTCCTCGGCTTGCTCTGCGTGGCGTTTGACGCCCGTGCGCAGGCGGAGGCGTGCACCTGCCCCGAAACGGCCCCACCCACGCTGGCCGCGGCCCCCGAGCCCCTCGATCTCAATCGAGCTTCCGAATCGCAGCTCGTCACCCTCCCGGGAGTGGGCCCCGCCCGCGCCCGAGCCATCCTGGCCTTCCGCGAGCAACACGGTGGCTTTCGCAGCGTGGGTCAGCTCTTGCGCATTCGCGGCATCGGTCGCGCCATGCTGCGACGCCTGAGGCCACTCATCACCGTCTCGGAGCCGCCGGCTGCAGGGCTCGCCGACAGGCCGGTCAGGGCGCACGCGAGCGGCACGTGAGGCAGCCTTCGTGCGGCGGATCGAGTACGCTCTCGCGCCATGCAAGAGGGGCTCTCGATTCGCCGCGCGACACGCGCTGACCGCGCAGTGGTGCTCAATTTTCACCGCGCCCTGTACGTGGCGTTTCGCGACGAGATCGCCGATCCCAAGGTGATCCCGCTGTTCGCCTATCGCGACATCGAAGGCGCGTTGCGCGACGACGTGGACGCCCTCCTGTATGGCGACGACACGGTGGTGCTGATCGCGGAACGCGATGGCGAGGCGGTCGGGTACATCAGCGGCCACATGGAGCACGATCCGCGACGGGTGCTGACCCACAAGGGCGTGGTCGAAGACTGGTACGTCGTCAAAGGCGAGCGCCGACAGGGAACGGGCATGCTGCTGCTCGACACGCTGCTCGAGGGCTTCAAGGAGGCGGGCTGCGACGTCGCCGAGTCGGCCACTTGGGGCTTCAACGAAGGCGCGCGTGCAGCCCACGAACGGGCGGGCTTTCACGAGATCGAGGTGCGCTACCGAAGGCGCCTCTGAGGCCCGAAGCGAGTCGCCTGGCGGGCGTGTTCAGACCTCGGTCTCGAGTGCCGACAAAAGCTTGCGGATGGGGTCGCGCTTGAGCTTCATCGCCGCCACGTTGGCGATCACGACCGAGGTGATCGACACCACGTCTTCAAACACCTCGAGCCCGTTCTGACGCAAGGTTTCGCCTGTCTCGACCAGGTCGACGATGACGTCGGCAAGGCCCGTGATCGGAGCGAGCTCGACCGAGCCCTGCACGTAGATGATCTCCACCTGCCTACGCTGCTCGCGGTAATGCCTTTCGGCGATTTTCACAAATTTGGTGGCCACGCGCAGCGGGCGCAGATCGCTCGGCGCTGGAGGTTTCCCAGCGAGGCCAGCGACGGCCATGCGGCAGCGGCCGATGCCGAGATCGAGGGGCACGTAGAGGTCGTACTCGCGTTCGAGCAGCACATCACGGCCGACGACGCCGAGATCGGCGGCACCGTACTCGACGTACGTGGGCACATCATCTGGCTTGAGCAGCAGAAAGCGCACGAGGCCATCGTGGGACTCACGCACCAAGCGTCGGTCGTCGGACAAAAGGACGTCGGGGTCGATGCCCGCCCGCGCAAAGCGCTTGGCGAGCGACTTGAGCACGCGGCCCTTGGGCACCGCGATGGTGACGATGTCGGAGCTCTCAGGCATGGCCGCCCTTCACGCGCTGGATGTCGGCCCTCCAGCTTTTTCTCGATGTGCTCGTAGCCGCGGTCGATGTGGTACACGCGCAGGATGTCGGTGGTGCCCTGCGCGACGAGACCCGCGATCACGAGCGATGCGCTCGCGCGTAGATCGGTGGCCATCACTTGCGCGCCCTGCAGCTCGGGCACGCCGGTTACGGTGGCGGCGCGACCGCTGACGCGGATATCGGCGCCCATGCGGTTGAGCTCGCCGAC
>CAYNOM010000648.1:3858-4126 GCA_964398415.1 uncultured Polyangiales bacterium
TGATGTCGACCGGACGAAAGGGGGGCGTGCCGACGACGCGCACGCCCGAGGCTTCGCGCTCGATGGTCACACCCGCGGCACGCATCTTCGACGTGACCGCCCCCAAGTGATCGAGCTCGACCCCTTCGAGCAGCACGTTGCCCCCCGTGGCGGCTGCCGCGACCATGTAGGTGCCGGCCTCGATGCGGTCGGCGATGATCGCGTGGTCGACGGGATGGAGCCCCTCTTTGCCCTCGATCACGATGACGTCGGTCCCGGCCCCGTCGAC
>CAYNOM010000649.1:0-4122 GCA_964398415.1 uncultured Polyangiales bacterium
CATGAACGGGGCACCTCGGTGCGCGCCACGCGTTCGGCGAGCGCCTCATCGATCACCTTCTTGTCTGAGCCCATCGAGCCGAGCGCGCGCAGGATCGTGCCGAAGCCGAGCACGAACGACAAAAGGCCCGCCGATACCAGCATGGGGGCACCGATCCACAGGCCTATCTCCTTCCACGCCTTGGCCGGGTGGGACGCCGCGCGCACGAGCTCGCCCATCGGGTTCGTCCACTCCGCGGTGAGCGCGAGGGGCGTGACGTAGAAGGCCAGGATCAGCCCGCCAACCACCATCCAAAAGGTGATGCGCAGGCCCACGATGGCGCCCGCGGCGACCAGCGCCACGCCATGATCGAGCTTGATCGTGAAGTCGCTGGGCTTGAAGGCGCTGCCACCGATGCTGACGCTGCCCATCCAGTCGAAGATCTTGCTCTGCCCGGGTAGCAGCGTGTCGCGCACGACAGAGCCGTTCTCGGCGAACGTCTTCACGACGGCGAGGTCTTTCAAGAGCGGCACCAGCATGCCGATGCTGCCTGCCCATAGAAGCGCGCGCGCCTTGACCATGGCTTCTGCGCCGTGGCTGTACAGGCTCTGCAACGTGACGGCGGCTGCGGTGCCGCTCGGGAACTTGAGCCGCTCTTGGTTGATCATGCGGCGCTTCATGGGGATTGCGAGCACCACGCCGAGCACGGCAACCGCGAACGTCCACATGGCGACGACCCACACCGGCGTGTGGCTGCCGCCCGGATTGTCAGCGGTCGCAGACAACATGAGCAGGGCCGGAAAGGCGCTCACGAGCGTCGAGCCCGTGGAGTAGCCGGCCGAGGACGCCGTCGACTGCATGCAGTTGTTCTCGAGGATGGTCATCGGCGTCTTGGCCACGCCACCCTTCAACATGAAGCTCCAGATCGTGAACGATAGGATGCACGCGGTGATCGCGACGCCGAGATGCCAGCCCGTCTTGAGCCCGATGTAGAGGTTCGTGAAGGCCAGCAGAAAGCCCAAGAACGACCCCATCGCGATCGCTCTGAACGTGAGCTGAGCCACGTCCTCTCCGCGGTAAATGCGCGCGTACCACTCCTCCTCGGTGAGCGTCAGCACCTCTTCGGGGCCGACCGACAGGGGACCTTGGGCATCGACCTCGGCCTTGGAGCGCGGAGCTTTCTGAAGTATCGCCATGGCGGCCGGAGGCTACACGAACCCCGCACCCGAGGTGCAAGGGAGCGTGCGCCCTCTCAAGGGGTCGCTGGCCCCCAGAATGACCGAATCCCGTGTGGGGACGCCACAGCGACCGACCCCGCGACGGTGTGTTCTGCTCAACATCACCGCCCGAAAACGTAAGAAGTTCTCAGGAATCTGATGTTGGTATGAGCCCTGCACATAAAGAGGGCATGTCTTCCCCCACGCCACCGGACTATGCGCGCTGGCTCAAGCAGCCCAGTATCATCGTGGACCCTGAGGTATACCCGGAGCCGCTGACCGGAAGCGTCCCTGCGCTTCGGGCGCGGCTACGTGCGGCCTGTGGCGTCATGGTTGGCTCGACGGCTTGCGCGGCGGTGGTGGCGGTGACCGTGTTCTCGGTGTCCCACGCCGACGAGTGGCTCAGCCACGGTCACGCCCACACGCGTGCCGACGGCCCGGAGCGTACGCCGGCGACGTTCGCCTCGGTGGCGCCCGTCCTGCGCGCTGCCGCCCTCGAGAGCAAGGCTGCAAAGCCCGCAGAGGGCGGGCTCGCGGCGGGCCCAGCCTCGGCCCCATCCGTGTCCACGGAGCAGCCAGCGGACCTCGTGCGCGAGGCGGTGCGCGACGGCCGCCGGCTGCTCCTGCGACAGCGCTTCGACGAGGCAGAAGAGGTCTACCGTGCGGCGCTCGAGGTGCGCCCGGGAAATCCGGCCCTGCTCCTGGGCATGTCCAAGGCGGCGCTGGCCCAGGGCGACCTCGATCGGGCCCTCGGCTACGCGCGCACGGCCGTCAAGAGAGCGCCGTCCCACGCGGTCTATCACTCGGTGCTCGGCGACGTTCTGCGCGCCCTTGGCCACACGGCCGAAGCGGACGCCGCCTACGAGCGAGCCGCGAAGCTCAGCCCGAAGCCGGTGGATCGCGTGACCAAGATCCTGCCGCCGAACCCCTTCTGAGCACGACTCTGCGCGGGGTCTATTGCTGCAGGAACACGTCCACGCGTGAGTACAGCTTTCTCATTTCAGCCGGAGCCGCTGGATCCACTTGGGGGCCAAAAATGGCCCACACGAGGTCGAGGTCACCGTCACCATCCATGTCGAGCATGTGCTGCTCGCCCGAGTTGACGTTGAGCGGATCTCGGTGGAGCTCGATCTTCTCGAAGCTGCTCTCTTGCTGCACGAACAAGTAGAGGCCGAGGTCGCCGTCGCCGCTCGCGCTCACGTCCATGTCGCAGTCGCCGTCGATGTCACCGACCTGGATCATGCCCGGCGCGCTGGCACGGTCGCCGTCGCCGTCGCCATCGACCTCGAAGCCCTCGTACACGACGTGCATCGTGGCGTCCCAGTTCTCGAGGTCGCGCACCGTATCCTTGGAGGGGATCTCCCACCAGTAGATGCCCATGGTGCGGTGCAGCGGGTTGGTGGCGATCTCGTTGTTGTGGTTGCCGTAGAGCACGTCGAGCCGGCCGTCGCCGTTCATGTCGGCGAGCTGCGTGATGAAGCCGCGGCCCGTGCTCACATTGATGAGGTGGCGCGTCCACGCGCTGCCCTTTTCGCCAGTCTGCTCCCACCACACGAGCCCGTCCGGGTCGAAGAACTGCGGCGCCAGGATATCGATGTCGCCGTCTTCGTCGATGTCATGCAGGGTCAAGAGCGCACCGCCACCTGCGCCGATGGCGTGGTGCTTGAACACCCCAGAGTCGTCGCCTGGATTCTCGAACCACTCGAGGCGGCTCTCCACGAACGGGTTGCCCGTTTCCGAGATGTGGCAAGTGGTGACGAAGTCTTCGTCGCCGTCACCGTCCATGTCGGTGGGCAGCGTGAGGTGATACCAGCACGTCTTGTCTGGCACGGGGATGGTCTTCTTGGGCGGGTCGAAGCTGCCGTCGCGCTTGCCCTTCATCCACACCAAGAGCCCGCGCGGCTTGGGCAGAAAGCCCGCGCCGATCAGCCAGTCGAGCACCCCGTCGTTGTCGACGTCGATCAGCTCCGACTCGTTGGGAAAGCCTACGCCCACCATTTCACCGGCGTCTTCGACCTTGCTGTCGCGATTGAACACCGTGGTCGCCTCGAACTCGCCGAGGCTGCCCGTGGCCTTACCCCCCTTGCGCGAGATCACGTAAGCGCCGCCCGAAGAGATCGGCGGAAACACCGTGCTGTCGAGACCCTCCGCGAGCGTCGTGAGCAAGAGCTCTGGGTAGCCGTCCGCGTTGAGATCCGCCGGTTTCATGTACGCTGCGCCGGGCTGGTCGAGGATCGTCTTACGCTCGAAGGTCGGCAGCGCGCCAGAGACCCCTGGCTTCACCTTGCCGTCGCAATTCGGGCCGAGGGCAGGCCCATGCCCGAAGGAAACCGGTCCAGTGCCTGCTCCGCCGTCCTTCCCGGCGTCGTTCGTGCCCGAGTCGGTCTTGTCCCCGGCATCGAGTTTTTCTTTTGTGTCTTCCTTCTCGCAGGCCGTGCTCGCAAGGCCGCTCGTAAGGCTCAAGGCCAGCGCGAGCGCAACGTGTGTACGGGACATGAGTACCTCGTTCGGTGGTGTGAGAACCAGTGGGCCGAAGCACGCCGCGCCGAGCTCGGCAATGCTCCCCAACGTCTGCTGTTCCAGTATCTGTTCCGGGTGGGCGTCGGGGCAAGCCTTCGGCGGGCGCACCACGGCGCGAAGCACAATCGCGAAACGCCCGCGTTTCGTTCAGCTCTTCAGTCTGCGTCGAAGGGCACGACTTCCACGCTGGTCAGACCCGGCAGGGCACGTAGAGCCGCCCCGATCTCGGCGTCCGTCGCCACCACGCACAGGGTGAGATCACTCGGACTCAGGCGCCGCGGCAGGGCCGCATTGATCGCGTCGCGCGTGACGCTGCCCACGCGCGTCGTGTAGCTCGAGAAGTAGTCGCGGGGCAGATCGAAGAGGGACAGCTCGACGGCCTGCTCGAGGCGCTTGTCGGGCGTGT
>CAYNOM010000650.1:0-1156 GCA_964398415.1 uncultured Polyangiales bacterium
GACGTGAGCCCGCAGAACATCCTCATCGCCCACAGCGGTCACGTGAAGTTGATCGACTTCGGCATCGCCAAGAGCCGCGCCGCCCTGCACGAATCGCGCACGGGTGCCGGCGTGCTCGGCAAGCTGCGCTACATGGCGCCCGAGCAAATCCAGCTCCAGGCGGTCGATCGACGCACAGACATCTACGCTCTCGGCGTGGTGCTCTGGGAGATGCTCACGGCGCGCAATCTGCTGCGCTGCCATCGCATCGACGACCCTCGCGATGAGGCCATCCGTATGGATCCGCCTCCTCCGAGTCGTTACGCACCCCTCGTGAAACCCGCCCTCGACAAGGTCGTGCTCCGGGCCCTCGCGCCCAACCCTGAAGACCGCTACTCGACCGCGCTCGAGCTACGTCGTGCGCTGCTGAAAGCACAACAGGACGCCGCCCGCGTGGATGCGCCCAAGGTGGCGTCCATGCTGCGCGCCGCCGTGGGCGAGGACCTCGAGCTGCAGGCTTCGCGCTTGCCCGATGAGATCACACGCGCGTTGGTCGAGCCAGTGCCTCGCGAGGAGCGCGAAGAGAAGTCGCTGCTCTCCGAGCTGACCCTGCCGATGGCGGTTCAGGACAACACAGACCCCACAGACGAGCTTCGCGCAGAGCGTCCGACGGGCGGCAATTCGCAGCCGCGAATGCTCGCCGACAAGGTCTCGACGCTCGCCGCGCCAAGCGTGTCTCCGTCCCAGGCAGAGCAGCTGCTACGCCGGCACAAGCAGCATTCGAACATGCTCGTCGTCGCCGTCGGCTCGTTGTGTCTGACGATCGGATTGTGGATCGGACGCACCACGGCACCTGTCATGAGTCGCGAGACCGCGAACGCACCTGCCGCAGCCAGCGTGCGCGTCGTCAATCCCCACTCCGTCGCGCAGGGCGACGTCGTGGTGCGCGCAGAGCAGCCGCGGGCAGAGCCTCCACGACGCATTGAACCTCCCATCGCCATCCAGTCTCCGGTGCACATCACGGCCGCCGAGCCCGAGCGCCCCGCCGCAGAGCCCACGAAGCCCGAGGTGGCTCCCGAAGCGCCGGCGGCCAAGGCCGCGCCTGCACCGCATCAGCGTAAGGTCGCTGCGCGCAAGCGCCCCTGGGTAAGGCCGAAGCCCAAGCCCCGCCCCGCGC
>CAYNOM010000650.1:1256-4091 GCA_964398415.1 uncultured Polyangiales bacterium
GTCGCTGCGCGCAAGCGCCCCTGGGTAAGGCCGAAGCCCAAGCCCCGCCCCGCGCGCTGAGCGCCAAGGACCAAAGCGCAGCACCGCGGGGCGCGCAGAATCGATGCTGGGGCCAGCGCGCCCGCAGGGTTCGACTGAGGCGCAGTTCCCCTGCGTCGCAGGGAGGACCCAGGACGAAAGCGGCCCCAGCGCGATTCTGTGCGCCCCGCGCCTAGCGGAGGCCGTGCTTGCGCAGCAAGCCCAGCAGATACGGCCTATCCATGCGCGCGCGCCGCGCCGCTTCGGACGCATTGCCTCCACAAGCTTCGATCAGCTGCCCCAAGTAGGCGCGCTCGAAATCGTTGATCGCCTCCGCGCGCGCTTCGCGATAGGGCGTGTCGATCGAAAACGCGCGAAGCCCGACCGTGACCTGCACGAGAGAGCCATCCTCGCCCCGCGCATCGGCGCCGATCTGGCGGTCCTCGAGAACGACCGTACCCACCGCGATCGCGCTCTCTACCACGTTGCGGAGCTCGCGTACGTTGCCGCTCCATGGGTGGGCCATGAGCGCTTCCATCGTGACGCGATCGAACGGCTGCGCCCCAGGGTCGCCCGTGAGTTGCTCGGCGAAATGGCGCACGAGCGGCTCGATGTCCTCCGGTCGCTCACGTAGCGCGGGGATCACGACGCGCGCGACCGCGAGCCGAAAGTAGAGATCTGAGCGGAAGGTGCCGAGGTTCGTCGCATTGCGGAGGTCTCTGTGCGTAGCCGCGATCACCCGCACATCGATGGCACGCTCCTTCGAGCCGCCCACCCGCTTGAAGCGCCGACGCTCGAGGACACCGAGCAGCATGGGCTGCAGATCGAGCGGTAGCTCGCCGATCTCGTCGAGAAACACCGTGCCGCCATTCGCGCGCTCGAAGGCGCCGGCGCGGTCGTTGTGCGCACCGGTGAAGGCTCCGCGCTCGTGCCCGAAGAGCTCCGAGGCGATCAGCGTCGGCGCCATGGAGCCGCAATCGACGACCTCGAAGGGCCGACCGCGTCGATCGCTGAGCTCGTGCAACGCGCGCGCGAGCACCTCTTTGCCGGTACCTGTCTCACCATGCAAGAGCACCGTCACGTTGGTGGGTGCGAGGCGCGCGATGGAACGCGCCACCTCGCGCATGGCGGGGCTGTGTGCGACGAGGCCTTCGACGTACGGCAGGTCACCCGCATCCTGTGAAGGCAGAGGCGGCGGCACCGAAGCCGCCTCCTTCTCGATCAGCACCGTCGTCGCACCGACGGTTAACTTGGTGCCTGGAGGCGCTGTCGCCTGGTCGATCCGAACGTCACCAATGTAGGTGCCGTTCATACTCTCCAGGTCGTGTACCTGCACCACCCCACGCCCGAGCTTCAGCTCGAGGTGATAGCGACTCACCGTCAGATCGCTGAGTTGCAGCGCGTTGTCCGTAGAGGTGCCGACGCTGATCGATTGCCCCGACGAGAGCTCGACACTCTTCCCCTTGTCGGGACCGTCAACGACGCGAATCGCGACGCGTGGCAGGACGGGGCGCGCACGCACCAGAGCACGAACTGTTCTCTCTTCATCACCGATCATCGACGCAGCTCACGCTATCAGAAAGGTCGCCGACTCGCACCAACAGTCCCGATGGTAAGCCTGTTGGTCACCGACAACAACACGTCGTCTGTCAGGCGCACCTCGCGTGAAAAAGGCGGCATTTCCGCTGTGCGCGGGTCTGGTACGCAGCTTGCTGAAGTGCACCATGCAACGCGAGCCGCTGGAGGGATGCGGCACCGCGCAATGCAGCTCGTTCCCCAGCCAATGAGGTGCGCTCATGAACCGCCCGTCTGAGTTCTGGTCCCTGCTGGACCCATCCGTAGCCGTCAAAAGTGCAGCTCTGACTCTTCTTCTCGCGGGTGCTTCGGCATGCGGTTCCATCGGCGAGGGTCCGACAGGCCCAACCACCGAACAAGACCGGAGCAGCGCAGAAGGCCAGCGTGACGACGATGGCGCTGGCGACGACGGTGGTGCCGACGGCCGCGGAGCTCCGCCTGCGGACACCCCATGCGACGAGCTCGCGCGTGCGACCGAGAGAACACTGCAGGCAGCCTGTGGCAGTTGCCACAGTGGCGGTGTCGAACGCGGCGGATTCGGATCCGTGCTCGACGTGGACGCCATGATCAGAGATGGCTTCGTGAAGCCCGGCGATGCCGAAGGCTCCATTCTCTACACGAAGATCAAGTCTGGTGAGATGCCGTTGCCTCCTTCGCCCGCACCCAACGCCGGCGAGGTGGCCACCTTGCGCGCCTGGATCGAAGCGGGAGCGTGCAGCAGGAACGCCACACCGGTCGGCCCCGCTGCCGCCTACATGGGCGTCAATGATCGCATTCGCATCATCTCCGCCGACGTCTCGAGATTCTTCGGGCTCGGTGGCGGCGTGACGACCTCGGACAAGATCCGCTACATCGACTTCTCTCACCTCTCGAATCAGGGCTACGACGAGACGCGCCTCTCCGAAGTCCGACAGGCGACGAGTCTTTCGCTCAACTCAGTCTCGTACAACAACCGCGTCGTCCCCCTCACGTTCATCGACCCCGGCCGGCTGATCGCGCGCATCAACCTCGACGACTTCAAGCTCGACGCAAGCGACTGGGAGCGGATCGTGGAGGACTACCCCTACGCCATCACCTACGAGATCAATGGCGCGTTTGGCGTCGTCGACGAAACGAAGTCTGACGAGATCCGAAGGTTCACGGAGACGAACAAGCCCATCGTGCAGGCCGATTGGCTCATCTCGAACATCACCCGTCCTCCGCTCTACTACGACCTGCTCGGCTTCTCGGGCAAGTCGCTGG